>DASVBI010000003.1:0-3569 GCA_036375915.1 Terriglobales bacterium
CGGGGACCGGCGGCGTGGCCGTTACGAGCTTTCTTGCGCTGCTTCTGGCGGCAACATACTGAATCCCCGCTGAGTAGGGAACGGCCGCGAGCAAGTCAATGAGATAGTGCTGTCCTAAAGCTATCGTAGCCCCAGCGATCAACCCGACATACAGCCAAAGCGCAATGCGCAGCGGTCGTGATTTGGCATTCCAGGCGATTAAAATTGCCCAGGTAAGGTGCATGGACGGCATGCAGTTGCGCGGCGCGATGCCCGCGCTGAGCGTGGCCAGGTTAAACCAGCCTGGACCGACCGCGGGAACGGCAGCATATAGCGGAAAGCACAGCACTCCTCCAAGGACTGCCCCCAGGCGCATGGTTCGGTCGTGCTCCAGGGTCCAAGCCAACCCGATCAAGGCGGAAAGGCTGCAATATACAACATCAAACCCTAACCAGAGCGGGTGATGTCGTTCTACGAACGCCATGACCATCCTGGCATCAAAACCCATGGCCTGGTCCATACGCAACAGCAATGCATCCTTGGTCGTGGGAAACAAATGGATCAGGAACAGATGCGCTTCGGCAGCACAAATGATGAAGATTGCGAATCCGGCGGCGGTGAAAATATCCTCACGCCGATGAGAGCGAGCTCGCCGCGGCAGGGCCCCAAGCAAGATGACGATGACACCGCCAAAAAGACTGTAGAAATTTACTACCATAGCTCCCCAGCGGTGCCAGTCCCGAAATCAACTATGGTCACGGCCGTCAGAACGAGATCAGACCATTCATGGCAGGGGATGGTCAGCGCTCCGATGCAGGCCCACGCGCCTAGAGTCTAGCATTGACTGCGCGTCCTGAATCTGGTTACCAATGGGGGAATCTTCTGCAGAAACCCTTTGTCTTTCTCCATAAATCCAACCCGTTGGCTTCAGGCTTGGCCCGGTTAATCACTCTCGACGCCCGCGCCGGCTGGGTACTTGTTGGTTCTCCACAGACCCTGCGCCCACAGCCATGCAGCCGCAGGAAGCATCACGGTCAGGCCCACGCCCACGGCCAATTCGCGCGGTGAAATGCCGGCATCGAGGATGCGGCCGGCAAAAAAGGTGCTGATGGCCATGATCAGCGTGAGCACGCTCAGATCGGCCGAAAAAACACGCCCGCGGAAGCGGTCCTCGGTGTTCATCTGCAGCAAGGTGGTGGACGAAACCCAGATGTTGGAGCCGCCCATGTGAGCAAACATAATCGCGGCGCAGGCCAGCACCAGGCCGGGCGCCGCACCCAAAAGCACGTAGCCGGCGCCGCCGACGGTCAGCCCGGTAAAAATGAGGATCCGAAGGCGTCTCTGGTTTTGCCCCGCCCAGCCCGCGGCCAGCAAGGGTCCCACCAGCGAACCCAGGCCGCGCGAAGCCATGAGCAGGCTCATACTCAACATGCCGCCGCGAGTGCCCGAGAGCCCGTGGCCGCGCAGGGGGAATATGCGTTCGCCCATCACCGGAAAAATCACCCAGCTGGCGCCCATAATGCCGATCCCGGTTTTGACCATCATGGTGGCCAGCAGGCGCATATCGCTGCGCACGTAGCGAATGCCGTCCGCCACCGGCTTGAAGTCCACCAGTTCGCGCAGGCCCAGAGGGCCATGCAGCTCGGTATGCGTTTCGTGAAAATCCATGCGGCTGATAATCAGCGCCGACACCAGGAACGAAGCCGCATTGATCACAAACACCGACGGGCGCCCCAGGAAGGCGGCCGCCAGCCCGCCCAGCAGCGCTCCCATGGCGAAGTTGGCCGACCAGGTGGTGGATTGCAGCGTGTTGGCGACAATGAGGTCTTCCTTGGCCGCGATGTTGGGCAGCACCGCCGTGCGCGCCGGCTCGAAGAACCCCCACATGATGGTTTCCAGGAACAGCAGCGGGTACACCAGCCACACCATGGAGCGGGAGCGCACCAGCAGCATGGCGCCCACAATCAGCACCCGCAAAAGGTCGGCGGCGATCATCACCTTCTTGCGGCTGACGCGGTCATTGATGACCCCGGCCATGGGGCCGATGAAAGTCTGGGGAAGAAGCTGGCAGACGAGGGCTATTCCTACCGACGAGGCTTTGCCGGTGAACTCCAGCAGCAGGCTGTAGATGGCGACGGCATAGAACCAGTCGCCCATCTCGCTGACGATTTGGGCACACCACAGGCGGCGGAAGTTGCGGTTGCCGCGGGCCAGCCGCCAGTAATCCGACAGGGTGCCGGAGAGGGATGCCATAATCGTTGCCGATTAGCTAATGTGTACACGGGTTCTGGTCGACGGTCGACGGCCTACGGTCGACGGCCACACTGGTCGTTTGTCGTCGGTCGTTAGTCGTTTAGCCGGGTGCCTGGAACCAGGTTGCTGCCGCTAACGACCAACGACAAAGAACCAACGACCCCACACGCCGTCGCGACCGTCAGCCGTCGACAGGTTTTTACAGTTTTTCGAAGAAATCGCAGCCGCTGCAGGAGATGAAGATGCCGCCGGGCACGCCCCGTTCGCGGTCTTTTACCCGCTTCACGATGCGGGTGGGCTTGCCGCACTTGGGGCAATCCGTGCTCTTGGTGGTGTCCATCTTCTTGCGGTCCGCGGTTTTTGCGATTTTTGCCATGTTGCTCCTTGACCAGTACTGTCCCGCGGAGCGGGTTTAGCAGACTGTATGGGATGAAATGGATGGATGCGTGCTAGCGTCCGCTATTGATTTTACCTGATTTGGTCCGTGGCGTCCCGCTGGAACTCGCGATCGGGGCGAGACGGCACCTGCTAAGAAGGCGAGCTACGCTCGCCCGCACAGGCGAGGGCGCCTGTGCCTACACCTTCGGTCAGCGCATTGACGCCGCTGAAACCCCTCTGCTAACTTCAAAGGTCTTCCGCGAGCGCGCGATCTGCCCTGTCACCTGCGCCTGAATTGCCGGATCCGCGGAGACCCGCACAAGAAGCTGAGAACGAGGACTGCCATGGCCATCAAATTCCGGGGAGTGGACTTCATCGAGTTCGATTCCCTGCTCTCCGACGAGGAGCGGCTGGTGCGCGACACCGCCCGCAAGTTCATAGAAGACAACCTGATCCCCATCATCGAGCAGTGCAACCGCGAAGGCCGCTTCCCCCGCGAACTGGTGAAGCCCATGGCCGAGCTCGGCTTTTATGGCGCCAGCCTGAAGGGCTATGGCTGCGCCGGCATGTCCAATGTGGAGTACGGCCTGGTGATGCAGGAACTGGAGCGCGGCGATAGCGGCGTGCGCTCCTTCGTCAGCGTGCAATCGGCGCTGTGCATGTACCCCATCTACGCCTTCGGCAGCGAGGAGCAGAAGCAGAAGTGGCTGCCGGCCATGCAGAAAGGCGAAAAGCTGGGCTGCTTCGGCCTGACTGAGCCGGACTTCGGCTCCAATCCCGGCGGCATGCGCACCCGCGCCAAAAAAGTGGGCAAGGAGTACGTGCTCAACGGCGAGAAGATGTGGATTACCTCCGGCTCCATCGCCGACGTGGCCGTAGTCTGGGCCAAGAATGAAGAAGAAGATGACAGGATTCGCGGCTTCCTGGTGGAAACCGACCGGCCCGGCTTCCGCGCCGCC
>DASVBI010000002.1:0-2345 GCA_036375915.1 Terriglobales bacterium
CCCGAACCCTACATCAAACTCGCTATCTTCGCCTCCGCTGCTTTAAGCCTCTTCCTGGAGCTCGCGGTCATCCGCTGGCAGGGCACTATTTTCGAGGTCTTCGCTTTTTACAAGAACTTCACGCTGCTGGCCTGCTTCGCCGGTCTGGGTTTGGGGTACGCCATGGCACGCCGGGACCTTATGCCGTTATTTCTGTCGCCCCTGCTGTTTTGCTGGCAGTTTGCCCTCATGGTGGGCATGCGTTACGGGCTTGCGGGCGAGAGCCGGGTGAGCCTGCTCATGCTTCCGTTCTCCGAGCAATTGAATATGGGGCTGCCGGTGGTGGAGAAGTTCTACCAGGGTCTGCCTGTGTTCTTTTTGCTGGCCATTATTTTTGTACTCACCGTCCTCGCCTTTATTCCCATCGGACAGTTATGCGGCCGGTTGATGGAGCGGCGTGAGAACCTCTCCGCCTACGGCTTCAATCTGCTGGGCAGCATTGCCGGCGTGTTGCTCATGTTCGTGGTGAGCGCATTCTGGACTCCACCTGTAATCTGGTTCCTGATTGGCTTGGCTGTGCTGCTGCTGTTCTATGAGCGGCATCCGCGTCTGCTGCTGTTTGCCGGCGCCTTCAGCGTGGTGGCGTTGATTGTTGTGGCCTGGCCGGCGGAGCCGGTCTGGCAGAAGATTTATTCACCCTACCAGCTGCTGGAAGTAGGACACGATGCCCACGGCCTCATGGTTATCCGGGCGGCGGGAGCGTATTACCAGCGCGTGCACGAGCTTCAACCCGGTGCGGGCCCGGGCAATGATCCCCAAGCCGAGAGCATTCGCAAGTATTACGAATTACCCTACCGGTTTTTCGGCCGTGCACCCCGGCAGGTCGCGGTGGTGGGCGCAGGCTCCGGCAACGATGTGACCGCGGCCCTGCTCAGCGGCGCCCAGAAGGTGGACGCGGTGGAGATTGACCCCGCCATTCTCATGGAGGGATTTAGCGGTCATCCCGACCACCCTTATTCCGATCCCCGTGTGCATGCCGTGGTGGATGACGCCCGTTCCTTTCTGCGCACTACCGACCAGCGTTATGACATGATCGTCTACGGCCTGCTCGATTCCCATACCCTGCTTACGCAAGGCTCGAGTGTGCGCTTGGACTCCTTCGTTTACACCGTGCAGGCCTTGCGCGAGGCGCGAGCCCGCCTGCAGCGCGGCGGAATCCTCTCTCTCTCTTTTTCAGTGATGAGCCGTCCTTTGGGTCGAAAAATCTATCTCATGCTGCAGGATGCCTTTGGCGGACAGCCTCCGGTTTGTATTATGGCCGGCTATGATGGCGCGGTGGTTTTTCTCGAGGCCAAGGACGGGCCGCTCGCCGTTCCCCCCCAGTTTCTCCAGCAAACCGGTTTTCAGGATGGAACCCAGCACTTCGCCGACCCTCATATTCAGGCGGATGTTTCCACCGACAACTGGCCCTTTTTCTACATGCCGCGCAGGGTCTATCCCCTTTCCTACGCCATCATGGTAGGGCTGGTGCTGGCTCTCTCCGCTGGCATTTTTGCCAGGTTCCTTAATGAGAAGCCGCAGTTTGAACACGCCCCATTTTTCTTGCTGGGCGCCGGATTCATGCTGATCGAAACTAAAGGCATCACTGAACTGGGGCTGGTGTTCGGCAATACCTGGCAGGTGATGGGCGTTGTGATCCTGGCCATTCTGGTTATGGCATTTCTAGCCAATTGCGCGGTTCAGTACTTCAACATCAAACACTGGGTCATCCCTTTTCTGTTTCTGTTCGCCACCCTGGGGATTGGGTGGCTGGTGGCCCGCATGGGAGGCCTGCCCTCCAATGTTGCCGGACGGATCGGAATGGCAATTATCCTGACCTGCCCCATGTTTTTCTCCGGCATAGTATTTTCCACGCTGCTGCGCTCACGGGGCGCGGTTTCCGGACTCCTGGCCATGAATCTGCTTGGCGCCATGTGCGGCGGCCTGCTGGAGTACAACTCCATGTATTTTGGATTTCAGTTTCTCTACTTGCTGGCCGCGGGCCTATACCTTCTGGCGTTTGCCTGGGAACTGGCCCGGCCCAAATGGCAAATCGCGGCCGTGCTCGAGCCCAAGGTTAATTAGGGTTCTTAGAGGAGGGGATTCCTTCACTCATTCGCCGACGGCAGAGAAGCCGCGGTGAGTGCGCTGTTCCTATTTCCGCTGCTTGTTGCGCCGGAATCCCAGGCCCAGCCCCAACAGGCCGGTGCAGAGCAGAGTCAGCGAAGCAGGCTCTGGAACGCCGAAGGTCGTACTCTGGATGTCGGCGTTTTCCTGAGTGAAGCCGAAGTACAGGACATTGAAGTCGGGATCGCCGATTCCATCCA
>DASVBI010000001.1:0-3923 GCA_036375915.1 Terriglobales bacterium
CCCCCTCGGCGATCTCGAACTTGCCTTTCTTGCGGTATTGCGCCCCGGTGAAGGCGCCCTTTTCGTGCCCGAAAAGCTCGCTCTCCAGCAGGGTTTCGGTGAGCGCGCCGCAGTGGATCACCACCAGCGGTTTGTATCGCCGGGGGCTGGCGGCGTGGATCGCCCGTGCCACCAGTTCCTTGCCCGTGCCGCTCTCCCCTGTGATCAGTACGGTGGCATCGGTGGGTCCGACGGTCTCGATCGCATCCAGCACCTTCTGCATGGCGGCGCTCTTGCCCACCAAGTCAGGAGGACGCAGCACCTCGGCCACGGTCTCCTTCAGCGCGATGTTTTCCTGCTGGGTGCGGCGGTGGGAGAGCGCGTTCTTGACGATGTGGGAGACTTCCTCCGGCTCCAGCGGCTTGGTCAAATAATCATAGGCGCCCAGCTTCAATGCCTGGCGCGCGGTTTCCACGGAGGCGTAGCCGGTCATGATAATTATGGCGATTTCCGGACGTTTTTCGTGGATCACGCGCTGTAGTTCAATGCCATCGGTGCCCGGCATCTTGATGTCCACCAGGGCGACGTCCCAGTGCTGCTCGGTCAGGCGGGAGAGAGCCTCGCTGGCGCTGTCCGCCGTGCCCACCTCGTAGCCTTCTTCGTGAAACCATTTGTTCAGCGAGTCGCGCACGCTAAGCTCGTCGTCCACAATCAGCAGCTTGCCTTGGCCGTTCACGTTCATCACCTCGCTTGGCCGGCTGCCGTCAGTTCCGCGCCCACGGGCTGCTTGGCCCCGGCCTGTAACGGCAAACGCACCGTGAATGTTGTTCCTCGCCCCAGTTCTGACTGCGCTTCGATGGAGCCGCCATGGCGCTCCACAATGGTGCGGCTGATGGCCAGTCCCAGCCCCACACCGTGCCCGCTTTCCTTGGTAGTGAGGAAGGGCTCGAAAATTTGCGGCAGAATTTCGGGCGCGATGCCGCTGCCGTCGTCGCGCAGGCGCAGCTCCAGCTGGCGGCCGTCGGGGGTGGCGGCCGCACTCAACCACAGGTTGCCGCCCCGCGGCATCGCGTCAACGGCGTTCATGGTCAGCGCCAGCAGCACCTGCTCGATTTGCGCTCCGTCGCAGATCACCGCCGGCAGTCCGGGTGCGATCTCCTCCTGCCACTCGATGCTGCTCAGTTCCAGCTGGTGCTGCACCAGGCGGTGGCAGCGGTTCACCACCGCCCTGATGTCGGTGGGCTGCAGGTTGATGGGCTGGGCGCGCGAGAAAGTGAGCAGGTTCTTCACCAGTTCGCCGCAGCGCCGGCTCTCCGCCGCAATCAGCTCCAGGCACTCCTCCGCTTCCCCGCGCTTGTCGCGGCCGCCATCCGGCCGTTCCATCCACTTCCGCAGCAGCTTGGCGTAGGTCAGGATGCTGGAAAGCGGATTGTTGATTTCGTGCGCCACCACCGCCGCCAGCTTGCCCACCGACGCCATTTTCTCCGCCTGTAGAACGTGCTCATGGGCGCGCTTCAGTTCGCGCGTCTTTTCCTCCACCCGATCCTCCAGGGTGCGCGCCCAGGCTGTGATCTCCTCTTCGTCGCGCCGCAGTTGCAGGCTCATGCGGTTGAAGGAATCGGCCAGCACGCCCAGTTCATCGCGCGAATCCACCTCGATCTGGTAGCCGCGCTCCCCTGCGCTGAGCTTTTGCGTGCCCGCGGTCAGCCGCTTTACCGGCTTGTTCAGCACCTGCCACACGAATTGCCAGCTCAGGAATGCGATCAGCAGCACCGCCCCCACCATGTAGGCCAGCAGCTGGCGCGTGCCCTCGGCCAGGCTGGCGTCGGCTTTAGCCAGACTCAGGTTGGTATCCAGCACGCCCAGAATCTGCTGGCTGGCGGGATGCGCGTGGCAGGCGGCATTGGAGCAGCGCGGCTGGTTTTCAATGGGCGTGATGATGCCCAGCACCCGGCTGCCATTAGGCTTGTAAATGCGGAAGCGGTCGGGACGGTCGAGCCGCGTAAGCGGCTGCGACTGCGCGTGGCAGCCGTAACAGGCCTCCGCTCCCTTGTCTACGTTGCGGTTAACCTCGCTGGGATCGGTGGAGTAGCTGATCTTGCCTTGCTGGTCGAATATCCGTACCCGCACCACCCCGGGCTCGCCCGCGATGGTGGTCATCATGTGGTAGAGCCCTTCGCGGTCGTTGCGCAGCATGGAATAGGAGGTGCTGCGCTTGATCAGGTCGCTCACGCGTTCCGCCGCCTGCAAGGTAGTGGCTTCCAGGTGCTGCCGGTGCAGGCGGATGGTGGCATAACCAAGCAGCGCGAAGATGGCCACCATCGCCGCCAGCAGCAGCAGGATGAGCTTCGCTCCCAGACTGTGGCTCAGGCTGAGGCTGCGCCGCCACGCCTTCCCCGCTTGCTCAGTCGCCCGCATGCTCCGGTACCGCCTCTCCCACCACATTGCCGGCCACTGCCAGGTCCCCCTCCTCCGTGGCCGGCACAAGTTCCTCGGCAGGGAATATGGGCAGGTACTTCACCGCCAGTCCGAACAGGGCAAATCCGGAGGCAATGATCCCGCCGGTAACCGCCACCTCCGTCCAGCGCGGAATGTAGTGCAGCCCGGCCGACGATTCCATTCCCGTGATGCTCACATTCAGCCGGTTGGTGATGAATCCCAGCACCACCAGCACTGCCGCCAGGTACAGCCCGCCCGGAGTAGCGCGCAGCCGGCGGAAAGAAAGCAGCGCCAGCGGCGCCGCCATGGCCAGCAGCAACTCCAGCAGGAACAGCAGCGTTTCATAGCGCTGGTACGCGCCGGCCAGCAGTTGCTGCAGCACGCCGCGATGCACCAGGTCCTCAATTCGCAGAATCGCGTAAACCGACAGCACCACCAGCAGCACCCTTCCCAGCTCCTGCAGAATGGGCAATTCCAGTTGCCGCCCGAAATGCTTGGCGCTCATGGAAGATTCAAAAATGGTCATGGCCAGTCCCACTGCGATTGCGGAAAGAAAAAAGAACACCGGCAGCAGCGGCGTATACCAGAGCGGGTGCAGCTTGTTGGGCATGATCAGGTACAGCGTGCCCAGCGACGACTGGTGCAGGGTGGATAGAATCACGCCCAGTAGCACCAGGGGTATAAGCGCCTTGCGAATGATTTTTAGCGGACGCTCCAGGTGGAAGCGCTCCAGCACGATGGGCGAGAACTCCAGTGCCAGCACGCTCGTGTAGAGCATTACGCACCAGGCCACCTCAAACATTACCGAGTGCGGGTTGCGCATCACCAGCGGGTGCCAGATGCGGTACGGCCGTCCCAGGTCAAACATCAACGCCACGCACACCAGCACGTAGCCCAGAAACGCGGTCAGCACCGTGGGCCGCACAATGGGCTTCAGCCGCTGCAGGTTGAAGATGTGCACCGCCGCGGTCAGAGTGAAGCCGCCCGCCGCCAGCATCACCCCGCACAGCACGTCGAAGCCGATCCACAGTCCCCAGGGGAACTGGTCGCTCAGGTTGGTGGAACGGCCCAAACCCGCGGCGAAACGCACCACCGTGGCATAAGCCGCTGCCGCCAGCAGGCCGGCCAGCACGGCTTTCCAGAAGCTGAACCGGAATTTCATTTCTTCCTCGCTTTCCTGGCCTCTTTTTCCGCTTTCTCCCGGGCTTCCGCCGCGGCCACTTCCTCCCGCCGGTGCGTGATCCACCACACTCCCCCCAGCATCACGCCCCCCAGGGGCACAAAATCGGGAATGCGGGAGAGCACGCGATAGGTAAGCAGAGGCAGCGGGTCGCGCGTCAGTTCGGCGGGGAATCCGAACTCCTCGAAGGGCACGCTGGAAAGCATGAGCACCGAGGTTCCGCCCACCTCGGTCAGGCCATAGATGTGGTTCACGTACTTGCCGGGGTTCTCACGCAGCCGCTGTTGCGCTTCCTTGATCAGTTCATCGCGCTCGCCAAACTTGG
>DASVBI010000381.1:0-2459 GCA_036375915.1 Terriglobales bacterium
GTCTGCTCCGGGCGGAAGTGCATGTGGATCATCAATCCCGGCACTGCGTCCTGCTTGAAGCGCATGGCGGGAACAAAGAAGCTGTGGATCACATCCTGGGAGCGCAGGGTCAGGTCCACCTCGCGATTGACCGGCAGCACCAGGACGCCGCTTACCACGTCATCCTTGGAGGCCGGATCGTTGGAATCCACTCCCAGGGCGCTCAGCCCACCCAGAGAAGCGTCTTCCAGTTCGGGGCGAGTGGCGCCGAATTTGTTATCCGCGCCGGGATAGCGGAAATACCAGGCGAACTGCAGGCCGGTAACCTCCACTTTCATGGCGCCCTGGTCGGCTGGTTCAAAACGCTCCGCCGCCCAGATGGGACTGCCGATAGCATTCAGTCCCAGGAAAAGGATGGCGGTCAGCACCGTCCAGGTCAGCTCCATCTTGTTGTTGCCGTGCGAGTAACTGGCCCTGGTATCTCCGCCGCGGTCGCGAAAGCGCCAGACGAACAGACCCAGCGTTACCTGCGCCATAATGAAGACCACACCCATAAGAATGAAGGTGAGGTGCCACTGGTGGTCAATATAGGGAGCGCTTGCTGAAATTGCGTGTGGCCACCAGGCATGAGCAACAAAGAAGTAGGAACTGAAGAAGGTGATCAGCCAGATAATCAGCAGAAGTGCCAGGCCCATCCCCTCGCCTCCCAGGTTCGAAGTTTCCCTGCCAAGCCCTAATTGGAACTGTGCGACGACCCCACTTGCTTTTGGGCGGGAAGTGTATCACAAGGGAGCGTGAGGGAAGCAAGGGAGATGTAGAACGGGGAGTCAGGAGTCGGAAGTCGGGAGTCAGCCGGCAGAATTCAAGATTCAGCGATATGGCTCGTGCACATCAAATCGCCCGCATCAGAATGAAGGCGTCATGCTGAGGCGCTTCAGCGCCGAAGCATCCGGCGTGCAGCACCGAAAAATTCGGGAGCGCGCTATGGCGGGGGTGGCTCCAGGCTTCGCCGAATCCTCCCGGCTCCTGACTACCGACGCCCGTTTTTCTCGATTTCCTTGATGTAGAGCCGCAGCGCCACCACCACGAACACAATCGCGACCAGCGACATGCCCAGCCCAGTGCGCCGGTAATCGCGCTCGCGCAGGGCGGCCTGGCCTTCACCATAGGTTTTGGCGGTGATCTTCAGGCCGGAGTCCACGTCTGTGCGGACGGCCTTGCCGGCGAAGGTGTGCACGCTCACGCGGGCCTTGGTGAGCGCATCGCGAGCCTGGTCCAGTTCCAGGCGAGCCTGGCTTATCTCCATGCCCGAAGATTCCGCCCGGCTGAGGATGCGGTCGCTGCGGGTGATGGAGGTATCCAGGCCGAGAATCTGTTGCTGCATGTCGCCCGCGGCCTGATAGCCGGCATCGCCCTGGGTGTGGCAGTTGGTGCAGACCGAATTCGCGCTGGTGCCCAGCATGGCATCGCTCGGTTTGCTGATTCCATGATTGCTGTGGCAGGTAACGCAACCCGGGAGCCCCGCGGAGGCAAACGCCGCCTTGTGCGGGCTGGAATCGAAGAGCTGCGCCTGAAACACGTGGCAGGTGGAGCAAACATTTGCCACCGAACCCACCCCCGGAGGGGTGGCGCCATGGTTGCCGTGGCAGGTGGTGCAGGTGGGCGCGCTCAGGTCGCCGCGCTCCGTCAGCGCCTGATGGTGCACGCTGGTTTTGTAGGCGGCGTACTGGTTGGTGGGAATTTTGTAGGCGGCCATGTACTGCGCGTCGGCATGGCAATGCGAGCAGGTGGCGGCGATGTTGAGGGGATGCACTTTGGAGCGGGTGTCGCTGGCCGGGCGCAGGTCGTGCACGCCGTGGCAGTCGGTGCAGACCGCCACCTTGGTATCGCCCGCTGCCAGGCGCTTGCCGTGGACGCTGGTCTGGTACTGGCTGAGCTGGTCAGTGCGCAGAGAGGGATTGTACTGGCGGATGAACCCGGGATCGGAATGGCAGGAGCCGCACAGCTTGGGTACCGCGGCGCGGTCAATCTTGCCTTTGAATCCGGCAGCCTTGCTCATGGCGCTGTCGTCGGTTTTGCTGGGATCGCCGCCGTGGCAGCTGGCGCAGGTCAATCCTTTTTGCGCGTGGATGTCCTGGGCAAACTGCTCCTGGGTCACGTGCAGTTCGCCTTCCAGCGCGGAATGGCAATCCACGCAGCTATTGGGCTGCTGCGCCTGCGCCAGCGCAACTGCGGTTGCGAGTACCAGTACCACGCCGAGGCTCTTATTTCGCCACATAACCGTATGCCGTCATCATTCCCATGTAGGCCACCACAAACATCGCCGCTCCTGTAACCAGGCGCTGCGTACGCTTGGTGCCGTCCAGAAACGGCACCAGAACCCAAATGAGCCCGGCCAGGGAGAAAGTCAGGATGCCCACCACTTCGCCATCCAGCCCGCCCAGCTTGGCGGGGATGAGTTTCAGAGTTTGAAACATGAA
>DASVBI010000332.1:0-5375 GCA_036375915.1 Terriglobales bacterium
GGCGAAGGGCTGGCGGCGGGAATAGGCACCACTCCGGCCAACATGGGTGTCAAGCCCTACAACCTGGGTTTCGCGCCGCGCATTGGCATCGCTTACCAGATCCAGGAGAGGACGGTCATCCGTGCCGGGTATGGGCGCAGCTATACTCCCAGTGGCCTGGGAGCGGTGTTTGGCCAGTCGCCCGAATACGACCCGCCCATCACCATGCCCCAGTCGGTGAACCCTCCCAACAGTTACATACCCGTGTTTAACCTGGTGAATGGGCCTCCCGCACCCGCCAATCCGGCTATCAACACCACCACCGGCCGCTTCCCGTTGCCTAACGACCTGGGCGTGTACTATTTCTTCGATCCGCCCAGTTCCTACCGCGTCCCGCTGGCGGAAACTCTCAACCTGACCATCCAGCACGAGATCACTCCCACGCTGACGGCGGAAGTGGGGTATGTGGGCAATCTGGGCCGGCATATTTACGTAAACCCCAACGCCAACCAGGCGGCGCCGCCCAGTCCCAACTGCCTGCTTAGCGATCCCAATCCCAACGATCCCAACGGCTGCTCCAACCTGGACGCGCGCCGTCGCTTTGCCAAGTTCGGCCTGACTCAGGGTCTATACCAGACCTGCAACTGCGACACCTCCAGCTACAACTCGCTGCAGGCCAAGCTGCAGAAGCGCATGACCAACGGCTTGGATTTCCTCGTGACCTACACCTATTCCAAGGCGATGGCCAATACGGAATACGGGCCCTTCTCCAACAACCTGAACTGGGCGCAAGACCACGGGCCGGCCAACTTCGACCGCACTCACGCCTTGAGCATCGCGCATGTGTGGCAATTGCCATTTGGTCACGGCCGGCACTGGGGCAGCAGTTCCAGCAAGGCAATGGACATGCTGATGGGAGGGTGGGTATTCAGCGGCATAAGCACCTTCTACTCCGGTCTGCCGTTCACGCCGCTGGTAAGCGACGCGCCGCTGCTGTTCGCGGATTTCAACAGCTCTCGTCCGGATGCCATCGGCAACCCCAGCGTGTCTAACCCCAGTGCCAACGAATGGTTTAATCCGGCGGCATTCGTGGCGCCGCAGAGTATTGGCCGCAACGGCGACGTGCGCCATAACTCGCTGCGCGGGCCGCGCGAGGCTTTGCTCAACCTGTCCCTGGGCAAGACCTTCACCATCGCGGAGGGTAAGACGCTGGAGTTCTCGTGGGAGAATTTTAACGCCATCAACCACGTGAACCTGGGTCAGCCCGCCAATTATGTGGACGCGGTCGGTGCCGGGCAGATCACTTCCACTCAGACCGACATGCGCCAGATGCAGTTCGGCCTGCACTTCCGCTTCTAGTGGGATTCGAGGAGAGGGCCGCGGTTCCGCGGCTCTCTCCATCTGTTCAGTTCACGCTATATCAAGTACCGGTAGAGACGTAACTTGTTACGTCTCTTCAATTGCCAATTACAAATTGCTAAATTACAAATTCATCTCTCTCCCATCATTGCAGCGCAAAAGGGCCTACTCGATCTCATGAAAATATTCGCGTCCGCCTGCACTGTTGCCGTATTGCTGCTCACCTTCGCCGCAGGGGCTCAAACTCCACAAGCTCCCGCCAATCTGGCCTCGGACCCCCGCTACAAGGTGGATATCCTGGTGGTGGTGGGTCACCCCGATGACGACACCGAAGTGACCTCCTACCTGGCCAGGGAAATCGAGGAGAACCACAAGCGCGTGGCCCTGGTTTATGGCACGCGCGGCAACTCCGGCGGCAACGCCGTGGGCTATGAACAATCCAAGGCGCTGGCCGACGAACGCGAGATGGAAGCACGCCACTCCCTGGCTACTTACGGCATCACCAACGCCTGGTTCCTTCACGGTCCCGATACACCCAGCGAAGATGTGCTGCACTCCCTGGAAACTTGGGGTCACGGGGCCTCGCTGGAAGAGGTGGTGCGCCTGGTGCGTTTGACCCGGCCGGAAGTAATTCTCACCTGGCTGCCCAATTACGACGACGGCGAAGACCACGGCGACCACCAGGCCGCCGGCGTGCTGGCTACCGAGGCCTTCGACCTGGCCGCCAACCCGCTGGCCTTTCCGGAGCAGGTGGCCGCCCCGCGCGACCACTTCAATGTCAGCAACTATGGCGAAGGCCTGCGGCCCTGGCAGCCCAAGAAGCTTTACTACTTTTCCGACGCCATCCACACCGAGTTTTATAAAGGAAACGGTCCGGAATATCCTCCCACCGGCATATCGCCTTCGCGCCATATTTCCTACGCCAAGGTGGGAGAGCACGCCTGGAGCTTCTACCAGACCCAGGGCGACTACACCCCCGAGGAGCTAAAGGAAGTGATGGAGGCGCCGGTGCGCTTTATCTTCGGCAAGTCGCTGGTGGGCGGCTCGCCGACCGGCGACATCTTCGAAGGCATCAAGCCCGGAGCCATCCCTTACCATCGCGTCAGCGGCTACCAGCCGCCCTCGCGCCCGCCGGTTTCCATTGAGTTGGGCGGGCCGTGGGCGTTCTACCGGCAATTCTGGCAGGCGCACGACATCGAGCACATCGCCAATCTCTATGCGCCGGAAACCGGCATCGCTCCCGGCGAAAGACTGTGGGCGCCCATTCTCATTCACAATGACACGGACTCGACCAGGCAGATTACCCTGCAGCCGGCCGTGCCCGCAGGATGGAGCGTGGAACCCGGGCCGCATGTTTATACTGTTGCGGCTCACGACACCTATCCGGTTTCGGAATGGGTGGTGGCGCCCGCTTCGGCGGAGAAGGGCAAGTGGATGGAATTAGGGTGGAAGGCGCGGTCCCATGGCGCCGATGCAGGCTCGGCAACGCTGCGCGCCCACGTGGACACGCAGCACATGCCGCAGTGAACCGGGGAGTCAGGGGTCAGGAGTCGGGAGTCAGCCAATATTGCCGGCCCGGGCGATCGCGTGACGAGATTTGTAATTTGGAAATTTGTAATTTGCAATTGGTTGGAGCGCAAATACGGCGGCGATTTTTTAAATTGCCAATTACAAATTACTCAATTACAAATTCACGCTAAGGATCATGCGCATCCCATGAAAACCTTCCTATCTCGCTACCTTCTTGCCCTCTTAGTGCTCTGCTTCTCCGCCTGGGCGCAATTGGCGCAGGCGCCGCCCTATCCCGCTCCTGACCCGCGCTACAAGGCCGATATCCTGGTGGTGGTGGCCCATCCCGATGACGACATGGCGGCCGCGCCCTACGTGGCCCGCGCCCTGGAGCAGGGCAAGCGCGCCGCCGTCATCTTCTGCACCCGCGGCAACTCCGGCTCCAATTACGTGGGCAACGAGCAGGCGGCTTCGCTGGGCGCGGTTCGCGAAATCGAGGGCCGCCGCGCCGAAGCCGCGCTGGGCGTCTACAACGTGTGGTTCCTCAACGGCCCCGATACTCCCGGCCAGGATGTGCTGCACTCGCTCCAGGCCTGGGGCAACGGCAGTTCGCTGGAAGAGGTGGTGCGCATCGTCCGCCTCACCCGCCCGGAGGTGATCCTTACCTGGCTGCCCGATTACGTGGCTGGCGAGAACCACGACGACCACCAGGCGGCAGGCGTGCTCGCCACCGAGGCCTTCGATTTGGCGGGCGATGACCTGGCATTCCCCGGGCAGGTGGAGGCGCCGCGCGACCGTTTGCACATCAGCAACTACGGCGAGGGTCTCCAGCCCTGGCAGCCGCAGAAGATTTATTACTTCACCGACGCCAGCCACGAAGACTTTGTCAAAGGCAAAGGCCCGGAGTACCGCACCGACGAGATTTCGCCTGCCAAGCACGTCTCCTACGGGGAGCTGGTCTATGAGGCCTGGATGCACGACAAATCGCAGATCGGGCCGGAGTTCACGCCCGAGGTGGTCAAACAATATCTGGCCCGGCCCATGCGCTACATTTTCGGCAAGTCGGTAGTTGGCGGCTCCCCCACCGGCGACATCATGGAGAACGCGAAGCCCGAAGGCGTGCCCTGGGTGCCGGTCATGGGACACCACGCGGTGGCGGGCCCGGAGGAAGGATTGCAGCTGGGCGGGCCGTGGGCCTTTTACCGGGACTTCTGGCCGCAACACAACCTGGAGCACCTGGCCGGTCTGCTGGCTCCGGAGACCGCCATGGGCACGTCCGATTTCCACCTCTGGGTGCCGCTCATCCTGCGCAACACCAGCGGCAGCGCTCAGCAGGTAAGCTTGCAGTCTTCGCTGCCATCGGGCTGGACGCAGACCCCCGGCCCCATGGTTTACAGCCTGGCGGCGCACGAATCGCGCCCGGTATCGCTGTTCCTGGTGGCGCCGCAGTCGCAGAAGGGAAGCTGGCAGACGCTGACCTTCTCCGCCGAAAGCGGAGGCGGCAGCATAGGCTCGGTCACCCTCAAGGCCAACGTGGTGTTCAACGGGGTGCCCCAGTAATAGAAACTTTTTCACCACGGAGACACAGAGGCACGGAGAAATACAATCTCAGATTAACGATTGAAGATTGACGATTGTTCATCTCTTCCACTTTTCGGCCTTAATCGTCAATCACCGGCTGAAGGGTAACTGCTGAGCGCTGATTGCTGGTTTTCAATCGTCAATCGAAAATCAACAATCGTCAATTTCTTTGTGTCTCCGTACCTCTGTGGCGAAATGGTTTTTGACGGCGAACCGGCGCCAGGGAGCGCAGCGTGGCCACGTTGCGCATGTCGTCTCCCGGCGCATCAATCGGCGTCTCCGCAATGAACGCGGCATGCGCCAGGCGCGGGTCGCTCAACAGCCGCCGGAATGGTTCCAGCCCGATGGTGCCTTTGCCTATGTGCTGGTGGCGGTCGAGCTTGGAGCCGAATGCCGCCTTGGCATCGTTGCAATGCCACACTGGAATGTTGTTCAGCCCGATGGCCAGGTCCAGGTAGCGCAGGGTCTGCTGCATGCCTTGTTCGCTCACAATGTCGTAGCCGGCCACGTGCACGTGGCATGTATCAATGCAGGCGCCCACCGGAATCATGCCGCTCAGCCGCTGTACGAGTTCGGCCACCTGCTCGAAGTTGCCGCCCAGCGAAAACTCTGCCCCGGCGGTGTTCTCGATCAGTACCGTCAGGCCGCCCCTAGCCAGGTCGTGGCCCTCGGTCGCCGCCGCGATGGCCTGCGCGGCGCGCGCCAGGCCCTCCTCCCGGCTGCCGCCGCGATAGGATCCCGGGTGCAGCACCAGGTATTCGGCGCACAGAGCCAGCGCCCGCTCCACCTCGCCGCGAAACGCCTCAATGGACTGGCTATGGAAGTGTGCCGTGGTTCCGGCCACGTTGATCAGGTAGTTGGCGTGAATCACCAGCGGCTTCAGGTCGTATTTCTCCCGCAGTTGCCGCATCGCCTCGCACTGTTTTTTGCCCAGCTCATATGGCTTC
>DASVBI010000372.1:0-5518 GCA_036375915.1 Terriglobales bacterium
TTTTGAAATACGCCAGTGCTGGGGAGGCAGTTTTATATTGCAAACTACGGATTCGGGCGCGACCATCAGACTAGAAGCGATTGCACAACTGGGCCCACTTTGATGGGTGCGGTGGAATATTCGCCCGCAGGGGCACTGAACTATTAATCGAGCGCAGCAGTTCTTCAGCATGGTGGCGGACGTGGGCAGCCGGAATCACCTGGGGGGACTCCAGCAGCCTTTGGAGGCCGGCCCGACCCTCCCATCTGGTTGAAGAAGAACGCTGCACCCCTTGGCGGAGGACTCCATGGATCTCGTTGCTCACCTGCCATCCCCCCGGCATGGCTAATCCCAATCTGTAATAGGGCTGGTGTCGAGTCGCATGCCGCGGCATGCCGGCCAGCGTGTCTCTTCGAGAGGCAGAGCTGCGCCCTACCGCTACCGTGCTGCGGGCCGCCTTGGCGGTCCGGAAAGGATTGTGTTTATGCGCGCCGCGTATTGTTGTGTGTGCCTGGTCCTGGCATCCTGCCTGCTGCCGCTGCCTTCCCGCGCGGACTCTGGGAAAAATGGCGAAGCGACCTTCGCGGCGAAGGGGGAGGTCCTGGTCAAATTCCGTGAGGTAAGCACGGAAAAGTTGCGCGGGCTGGCCCTGTCCCATGACCTGGATCGCAGTCACCGCCTGGGCGGAGTTCAGCGCCTTTACCGTTTCCACTCGCGTTCCAAAAATACCGAGAGCCTGGTACACGACTTCTCCCTTCGCGGCGACGTTCTGTATGCCGAGCCCAACTTCACAGTCGAAGCGGTTCAGCAACCCAATGATCCTCGCTTGTCCGAGCTCTGGGGCCTCCACAACACCGGTCAGTCGTTCGGCTTTCCCGCCGGAACTCCCGGCGCCGACATTGGCGTCTACCCGGCCTGGGAACTATCCACCGGCAGTGCCGATCATGTGGTTGCGGTGGTGGACACCGGCATTGACTATACGCATCCTGATCTGCAGTCGAATATGTGGTCAGCGCCGGCGGCCTTCTCGGTGACCATTGCCGATTCCACCCTGACCTGCCCCGCGGGAAGCCACGGCTTCAACGCCCTCACTCTGACTTGCGATCCCATGGACGACAACAAGCACGGCACGCACGTCTCCGGCACCATTGGCGCTACGGGTGACAATTCGCTGGGCGTGGTGGGGGTGAACTGGACCGCGCAACTGATGGCCATTAAGTTTCTTGACGCCAACGGCGGCGGCTACGTCTCCGATGCGGTGAACGCCATCGAGTTTGCTATCCAGGCCAAGAATGCGTTGGGCTCGGCGGCTGATGTGCGCGTGCTCTCCAACAGTTGGGGCGGGAGCGGCTTCTCCCAGGCGCTGCTGGATGAGATCAACCGCGCCGGCCAAAACGGAATGCTTTTCGTGGCCGCGGCCGGCAACAACGGCTATGATAACGACCGCAGCGCCTTTTACCCCGCCAGTTATCCCGCGGCCAACCTGATTGCGGTTGCCGCCACCGACAATAATGACGCACGGGCCTCCTTTTCCAACTATGGCGCCAGCAGCGTGCAATTGGGAGCCCCCGGCGTCAATGTTCTTTCCACCGTGCCGGGCGGGGACTACGCATACCTGAGCGGGACCTCCATGGCAGTGCCACACGTCACCGGCGCCGCCGCTCTCTTGCTCTCGCGATGTGCCCTGAATACCGCCGCGCTTAAAGCCAGTTTGACGGAGCAGGTGGACCTGGTGCCTGCCCTAAGCGGAATTACCGTCAGCGGCGGGCGGCTGAACGTGAACCGGTCTCTGCGGGACTGCATGGCCCCAGTGGGCATCGCGCCGGGCGCGCTGTCTTTTGCGCGCCAGGTGGTGAATACATCCAGTCCACCCCGCGCGGTGACCCTTACCAACCGCCAGACCACTCCACTGGCGGTTACAGGCATAACTGTTCAGGGGGATTTTCTGCAAAGCAATGATTGCGGCCAGCAGGTGGCGCCACAGAGCAAATGCACGATTACCATCGCCTTTGCTCCCAGCGTCCTGGGATATGCCAGCGGCGTCCTCACCGTGAGCCACAACAGCCTGAACAGCCCGCAAACCGTGGCGCTCTCCGGGTACTCAATGGCGCCCGCCACCGTATCTCCGGCAAACCTTAACTTTGCGGGAATCGTTGTGGGCGATTCCAGCAGGGCCGCCTACGTTACCTTGACGAATAACCAGCCCGACACCTCGCTCACCATCAACACTGTCAGCATTACGGGCGCCTTCACTCAGAGCAATAACTGCGGCGCGGGGGTGGGTCCATCGCAGAGCTGCACCCTGCTGGTGACTTTCACCCCGCCGGCCATCGGCGTCCATGCCGGCCTGCTGACCATCAGCCACAGTGCCGCCAACAGCCCGCACACGGTGACGCTGGCGGGAACAGGCGTCTCCCGGGTGACGCTTTCGCCGGCCGCGCTCGATTTTGGCGGAGTAGTGGTGGGCAGCACCAGTCTGAGGCGCAGTGCTTCCCTGAGGAACAACCAAAAGAGCGCCAGCCTGAGCCTGGGCAGCATTCTCGCCAGCGGCGACTTCACGCAAACCAACAATTGTCCCAGCCAGCTTGCCCCCAGTGCCACCTGCGCCATCAGTGTTAGCTTCAAACCCGGCGCAATGGGACCTCGCAGCGGAGCGGTAACCATCGCCGACAACACGCCCGAAAGCCCTCACCTGCTGCTTCTCTCCGGCACCGGCCTGGGCCAACCCGACCTGACGGAAACTGCGGTTAGCGCGCTGGGTCTGCTGATTGTAGGCAAGAGCACGCAGGTAAGCGACACGACCGTAAACCAGGGGGCGGGTGCTGGCGGCAGTTCGGTCACGCGCTATTACCTCTCCCCCACGCCCAGCACAGTGCCCAAAGGCACGCTTCTAAATGGAAGCCGTTCGGTACCGGCGCTCGCCGTGGGAGCCGCCTCGAGCGGCACAGCGGTGGTGACGGTCTCTGCGTTCTTTCCGCCCGGCAACTACTATTTGCTGGCCTGCGCCGATGATTCGCGCTACGTGATGGAAAGCAATGAGAACAACAATTGCGCCTCCTCCAGCGGGATGTTGCTGGTGGATGGGCCCGACCTGGTGGAAAGCTCGGTGACGGTGAATAGTCCCCTCATCCTTGGCCGCACCGCCCAGGTCACCGAGACCACGCGGAATCAGGGGGTGGCCGGCGCCGATAGTTCCACCACTCGCTATTACCTTTCGAAGACTGTAAGCGGCGTGCCCACGGGAATCTTGCTTGCCGGGCCGCGCTCCGTGCCGGCGCTGGCCGCCGGCGGCTTCTCAACTGCAACCACCACCGTCACCATTTCGGCATATGCGCCTGCCGGCAACTATTATGTGCTGGCTTGCGCCGACGCCAACCGTTACATCGCCGAGTCGAATGAGAACAACAACTGTGCTGCGTCGGTTTTGCTGCAGGTGAGCGCGCCGTAGTTAGGGAGCAAAACGGATAACGCCGAAACGGCTGGGATTATGGAACGCTTCCGGCTTGGCCACGACCGTGCTCCAGGCCAGGAGTGAGCGCTGCTCATCCGTGCCCAAGCCTTCCGCACGGTAGAAATTGCCGCGCCACTTCGCTCCCGGAACGATGCGCGCCTTCATGGCGCTCAGGGGGATCCGCATTTCGCACATCCAAAGGTGCTGTTTCTCATCCACCTTCACCGCGTGCTCGAAGCCCGAGTTCCAGCTGGCGGCATTGAACGGTTCTTTGTCGAGATCAATTTCCAGGTCAATCCACTGATTGTTGGGCGCCACTTCGAATTCATAGTAGTGATTGACCTTCTCGGGCTCGGGGTTGAGGAATACCTCAACCACATCGCGCTCCCACAAGTCCCAGCGCTCCTTGGCCGGATCTTCGCCTTTGTAAACATTTATTTCGTGGTATTTGCACCAGAAGGCGAAATACACGTATTTGTCGCTCCACAGGCTGGCCACTTCAGTTGTGAGCTCCGGATAGCGCTTGTCGCCGGTGTAGTTGTGGTCGAAGGTGGCGCGCGGCATGAGCTTCCACACGCCTTTAGCCAGGTCGCCATCGAGCGCGAAATCGCGGGTCAAGCGCTGGCTAGTGAGGACGACGTTGCTGGTATACGGCTGTGCTGCGGAAGAATTCATCATCGCTAGCAGTAGAAAGAAGTAGGGAATCATAGAGCCCAGTAGCTTGGCACAGGACAACGTGCTTTGTCACGGGGCAAGGTGGTTGCGACAAACGCCCGAGTCGAAACACCCCTACGCTTAAGAAAGCGGCGGGCTGCTCAAAGGAGTTCTCCCCAAGACGTCGAGCTGTCAAAAGAAAACTCCCTGGTGAGATTTCGAGGCTTGGGGCTGTGTAGGGGTCTTTCGACTTCGCAGAGCAGTTCGCCATGCGAACCGCCCTGCTCCGCTCAAGATGACAGAGATGCAACGCTACCGCAGCCCCGCCAGTTCCTGCAGGCGGTGCCAGTTGGACAGGCGGTCCTCGGTGGCCTTCTTGAGGAATTCGTCAGCCTCGCCATTTTCGTTGAAATGGCGGGCAAAGCGTCCCTCAGTACGCGCGAAGCTGACAAAGTCCACCGGCTGATTGTCATGCGGGTCAATGTACCAATCCTGCTTCATGGCCGGATTGCCCGCCAGACTCAGACACTCGCGGATACGGTCGCCCTTGCGCGGATCGTAGACGAACAACGGGAAGGTGCGCGATTCCACCGCCAGCTTGGCCTGCTCCAGGGAGCGATCATCGGGCACGCCGTGCTCCGGTTGGCAGGTGGCGTAGGCAACCACCACCGCCGGGCCGGGATAAGCGTTAGCCTCCATGATGGTTTTGTAGAAGTGGTTGAGGTGCGCCGCCGTGGTCTGGGCCACGAACACGCCGGGATGCATCATGGCGATCTCGCCCAGTTCCTTGCGATGCTCGCGCTTGCCGGGCTGCGCCTTGCCGAAGGCCGCCATTTTGGCGTCCTGACCGGTCAGCGTGGAGGTGGAGGTCTGGCCGCCGGTGTTGGAGTACACCTGCGTATCCAGCACCAGCACCTTGATGTCCATGCCCGACATCAGCAGGCGCGACAGCGACTGGAAGCCGATGTCGTACATGGCGCCGTCGCCCCCCAGCACCCACAACCGCCGGTTCTGGTGGCCTTCCTGGTCCCAGCGCAGGCGGATGCCCAGCGCGTCGGCGGGCGCGTTCTCGAACAGCGAGTTGGTCCAGGGCACGGCGTAAGGATTGAAAGGATAGGTGGAGCCGAATACGCTGTTGCAGCCGGTGGCGGCGACGATGCCGATTTCGTTGCCGTAGACGAAGCCAGTGGCGGCCAGCATGAGGCGGATAGGGGTAGCTTCGCCGCAGCCCATGCAGGAGCCGCCCCCGCCCGCGTAGAGCAGCGAGCGCGAGGCCAGCATCATATCGCCCAACGCCTTTTCATTGAGCAGGTGCGCCGGCGTCTCCGGCAGGTGATGGTAAAGGTCCATGGCCAGGTCGTACTTGGCCATGTTGCCGTTCTTGACCACCATCTTCAGGGCTTCGTGGCGGCCGCAGGCGGTCACGCACTCGCC
>DASVBI010000441.1:0-5294 GCA_036375915.1 Terriglobales bacterium
GCTGATGATGTGCAGCTTGCAGTAGTCGCGGACCTCGAGCAGTTTGCCCAGGCGGCTTTCTTCGCGTCCCAGCGTGTGCTCGCCGTCCAGGGCAAAAAAAATTCCGCTTCCGATTCCGCCAATCCCGATCAAGCGCCGGTAGCCCGGGGAACCCTCCAGCCGCAGTCGCAGTCCGCCGTTCAAAACAGCTCCCAGTCCGGGTTCTCGCTGATGGGATGGCGAGCCGTTTCTTCCGTGGCGGTGATGATGGCGTCCGGGTGGCGCTGCAGAAGGGTCATGGGATATTCAGGCGTGGGTTCGCTGAACAGGGCCACCCGCAAAGCAGTCTGTTTCCAGGCGCCGGTGTCGCTGTAAACCCGTACTTTTGTCGCCGACAGGCATTCGCGCACGCCCAGGGTGATGGACATAGGGGGCACAAACTGGTAGGCCGCGCCGAAGGTGCGCTGCGCCAGGGCCAGGATGGTGTCCGGGTTGTTTTCCTGGATGCGAATGGTGGAGTTGGCCAGGTCTTCGATCGTTACCTGGTTATAAAAATTGCGGCGCGCCTGGTTGTAGGCCACGTGGCCATCCTGACCCCAGCCGCCGAGGGTGATGTCAATGGGTGCCTGGGCGATGGCCTCGGTAACTTTCTGAGAGCTGGCGGGGGTCAGCCAGAAGCGTTGCGCTTCAGGAACAGCAAAATCAGGCAGGATGCCCCCGTAGAAGTGTTTCTCCATGAAGGTGCGGAAATTGTAGGGATGATTGCGGGGCAAAAGCCGGCCTTGCCAGTCCAGGCACTCATCCATATGAAAAACGAAGAGGCCGGCTAAGGAGACGGCGCGGGAATTTACCCGGTCGGTCCACGGCTTGTACCAGCAAGTGGGACCGCAGGGAATGATGGCCCGAGTGGCGCGTCCGCGCCGGTTGTTCTCCTCAATCACATCCACCAGTTCCCGCGCCATCAGCTCGCCCATTTCGCGGGAATCGCGGACCACGCGGAAGGGCACACGCAAGGCCGGGTGTTGCGGCAGTTCGCGACCGGGAATGCTGCACCACTTGTAGAGTTGCCTGGAGTCAATTGCCGCCACATCGCCTCGCTTATTAAAACCATTTACTGTGGGATAGGAGCGGCGGGCTGTCAAGCGGCAATTAAGCCTGGGGGAGCCGCGGCGGAGCTGTGGACTGGCGCACCACCAGGCGGGGCACTACCCGGCGGTGCAAAGGCTTCACCTTCTCGTTGCTGTTGCGGGCGTGAATCAGGTCGCGGATGATCTCGGCTCCAATGGAGCCCTGCATCTCCAGGTGCTGGTGCACCGTGGTCAGGGGTGGATTGTAAAAGGCGGCGCCGGGAATATCGTCAAAACCGACCACGGAGACGTCTTCCGGCACTCTGCGGCCGGCCTTGGTCAGGCAGCCAATAGCGGCGAACGCCGTCAAATCGTCAAACGTGACCAGCGCCGTGAAGGGGCGCGCGCGGTTCAGCAATTCCTGGGTCAATTCCACGCCCACGGGGTAGCTGGAGTTTCCCCCCTGAATCTCCACCACCAGCCTGGAATCTATTTTCAGCGCGGCCTGGCGGGCAAACTCGCAAAAGCCCTTCCAGCGCGGGGCGCTGTCCGCCAGGGCCTTGGGCCCGCGAATGAACGCAATCTTGCGGTGGCCTAGTTTGTGCAGGTACTTTAGGGCGGCGAAGGTGCCGGCCTCGTTATCCACCACCACGGAACTTAGCGAAACCCCCAGTTGGCGCCCAATCACCACCGTGGGCACTTCGCGATGGGCGAAGTCCTGCAGCAGGTCGCTTTCCAGATACAGCGGGTTGGCGATGGCGATCACTCCTTCCACCCGGCGTTCCAGGAGCAGTTCGACGCAGCGCTGAAAGCGCGCCCGCTTGTTCTGGATGTCGGTCAGGATGGGCAGATACCCGGAGTGGTAAAGCGAATCCTCGATGCCACGCAAAATCTGGGTGCAATAGGGATCGGTGATATCGAAAACCACCACGCCCAGGGTCTGACTGCGATTGCTGCGCAGCGAGCGGGCGAAAAGATTGGGGCGATAGCCCAATTCCTTGGCAGCGCGCTTGACGCGATTGCGGGTGGTCGGCGGGATGTGGCGGGCTAGCGGCGCGTCGTTGAGCACCATGGAAACGGTGGTCACGGAAACACCGCTTTTTCCGGCTACATCCCGTATGGTCACAGCCGAGGTTCTGGTTACAGGCATAGTGGTCAGGTATTGCCGTCGCCGCGGGCCGGAGTGTAGCACAGTGTGCGGGCGGTAATGCCGGAGGGCCGAGCCGGTAAACCCAAATTGACAAGCTTTTCGGCAGACGGTAGATTGGCTGCGCATAGCATATTACATCGTTTTAATAGCCCGTGACTGTGAGCGCCAAAAAGCTTAGGCTCAACCGCATTTTTCATGGCCGCTCCCGCGGCATCCTGGTGGTCGCCTTCGATCATCCCCTGGTGCTCGGTCCCATTCCGGGGACGGAGGATGCGGCGGGCCAGATCCGCCGCTTCGTCAGGGCAGGTTGCGACGGAATTTTGCTCACCCCGGGACTCCTGCGGCACTGCGCCGACGCCCTGCTGGCGCCCGCCATGCCCGGCATTATCGCCCGCATTGACTGGTCCACCATCTGGGGCGCGCCGGAAACCATAGCCGCGAAACAGGCCCGCAGTCGCCTGCTGGCCCGGCCGGAGGAGGCCCTGCGCCTGGGAGCCGACGCGGTTATCACCTATCTGGTGGTGGGCACAGGCGATTCCGAATTCGAAGCGGGGGAAATCGCCCGCACCGCCCAGGTGGCACGGGAGTGCGAGACGCTGGGCATGCCGCTGATTGTGGAGTCGCTGGCTCGAGGTCCCAAAGTGCAGGATTATCGGGATCCGAAGTGGATCAAGTATCACACCCGCATTGCGGCGGAGCTGGGCGCCGACGCCATCAAAACCGATTACGCCGGCAATGTCGCCTCCATGGCTGGGGTGGTGAAGGAGTGTCCCATCCCAATTTTGGTACTGGGCGGCAGCCGGACCGGGTCGGACGAGGAGGCGCTGCAGACCGTGAGCGAGATCGCGCAGTCCGGCGCGGCCGGGGTTTTCTTCGGGCGCAATGTGTTTCAGGCGGCGGACATGGATGGTTTTCTGGCCAGGGCCAGGTCGGCGCTGGCGGACGGGGAAGGACAACGCCCGGCGGCATCAGTTTTGTCAGGTTAATCGCGCCATGAGCATTTTGGCGGTGGATGTCGGATCAAGCCGGTGCAAAGCTGTGGTGTTTTCGTCATCCGGCGAAATCCTGGCGCAAAGTGCCCGCCAATATTCGCCGCAGTTTCCCCAGCCTGGTTTCGCTGAAGTCCCCCCCCTGGCTTTCTGGGATGCCCTGCGGGCCACAGCGCAGGAAGCGGTTGGCGGCGGTCATCGTGATCCGGTGCGGACAGTGTGCATTTCCTCCCACGCCGAAACCTTCGTGCCGGTGGACGGCAAGAGCCAGCCCCTGGGTCCGGCGATTTTGAACATGGACAGCCGCGCGGCCGCCGAATCAGACTGGTGCGAAAAGGAATTCGGCCGGCGCCGCATTTTTGAAATCACCGGCCACATCGTGCATCCCATGTATCCCATTCCAAAAATTCTGTGGCTGAAGCGGCATCGCCCGAGCGTGTTTGCCGCGGCTGAGCGTTTCCTGGGCGTCACCGATTTTCTGCTTACCCGCCTGGGCCTGCCGCCTTACATTGATTATTCCCTGGCTTCGCGCTTTTTAGCGTTTGATGTGCGCCGCGCCTGCTGGTCGGAGGAAATTCTCTCCGCCGCGGGCCTCGTCGGCGAACGGCTGCCCATCCCCATTCCTGCCGGGACAGTTGCGGGAAAGCTGACCAGCGAGGCGGCGGCGCAAATCGGCGTGGCCGCCGGGGCCGCAGTCGTGGTTGGCGGCCACGACCAGCCCTGTGGCGCCCTGGGCGTGGGGGTGGTCAAACCGGGACGCGTCGCCGATTCCATGGGTACCTACGAATGCCTGCTGGCATCCTCGGCCCAGCCGAGTTTGTCGGAGGCCGCGTTTTCCGCGTCCCTGAATACCTACCGCCACGTTGTTCCCGAACAGTTCGTCACTCTGGCTTACTTTCCCGCCGGGATCATGGTGAAGTGGCTGCACGATCTGCTTTGTGGCGCCGGCGACAACACGGGAAACAATGTTGCAGAAGTGGAAGACTATGCAAGGCTGGAGTCGCATGCCTCGACTGAACCCTCAGGTCTCTGCGTGCTCCCCCATTTGATCGGCACCTGTAATCCCGACTTCAATCCCAGGGCGCGGGGAACAATTTTTGGACTCACTCCGGCGAGTACGCGCGAGCAGCTCTACCAGGCGGTATTGGAGGGGATTGCCTGCGAACTGGCGCAGATGACGGAAATACTCGCGCGCGCGGCGGGCGATTTCGCGGATGTGTACGGCAGCGGCGGAGGCACGCGCTCGCCGCTGGGACTGCGGCTGCGGGCCGCCCTGAGCGGCCGCCGCTTCCACGTCATGCGCCGTCCGGAAGCGGTGTGCCTGGGTTCGGCCATGCTCGCCGGCGTCGCGAGCGGAATTTATTCCAGCCTGGCGGAGGCGATTGGCGCGCTGGTTCGCGAGGAGAAGGTGATCGAGCCTGACCCGGCGCTGGCCGCCGCTTATGCGGATCAGGTCCGGCAATACCGGTCGTTGTATCCGGCCCTGGCGCCGGTGCGTGAACATGCCGCTCACTTCGCCCAAGGAGGCGAACCGCAATGATTCAGCCTGTCCTCGGCTTCATCGTTTATGGCGTGCACAAGGATGGCCTTAAAGATCCCATGGGTGTGCCCTTCATTGACGCCCGGGTGGTGAAGAACGCGAAATCGGCGCTCAAGAAAAGCGGAGTCAAGCTGGTGGAGCACGATGTGGTGGTTGCCAGCAAGGAAGAGGCGCGGGCGGCCATGCGCAAGATGAAATTCGATAACGAGATAGACGGCGTTGTGCTTTTCTCCGGCACCTGGGTGTGGGCGGCGCACCTGGCTGCCGCCTTGCGCGATTATGCGGCCACCGGAAAGGGACTGCTGCTGTGGACGCATCCCGGCTCGCAAGGCTGGCGCCCGGTGGGCGGCCTGGTCATGCACGGCGCCTTGCTGGAGATTGGAGTGCAGCACAAGTTCGTGTACGGCGACGCAGCGGAACAGGAGACGCTGGAGAAGATCGCCAGCTTCGCTCGCGCTGCGCATTTGAAGAACCGGCTGAACGGAGCCACCATCGGCGCCTTTGGCGGGCGCGGCATGGGCCAGACCTGCGGCGTCGCCGACCCTTCGCAGTGGATGCGCATGTTCGGG
>DASVBI010000282.1:0-7726 GCA_036375915.1 Terriglobales bacterium
CACCGGCCGGAAGACGCTCCCTTCCTGGATCTGCTGCGCCGCCTGGAAAAGGACAACCGCAACTACCACTTCATTCCCACCATGACCGACATGGAAAAATCCCAGCGGCCATGGCAGGGCGAACAAGGCTTCATTGACCGCACCATGCTTATCAAATACCTGAACAATTTGAACGGACCCATTTATTATTTGGCGGGACCTCCCGCCATGGTTGCCGCCATGCGCAAAATGCTGATAGACACAAAGGTGGATGAGGATGACATCCGGACTGAAGAATTTGCCGGCTACTGAACACGAAGGCGCCATTTCCCAGGGCCAGCCCAAAGGCGGCGAACTGGATCGGCTGTGCGTGAACACCATCCGCATGCTGGCGGTGGACGAGGTGGAGAAGGCGCATTCCGGCCACCCCGGATTGCCCCTGGGCGCCGCGCCCATGGCGTATGTGCTCTGGGACCGCTTCCTGCGGCACAACCCGCGCAACCCGCGCTGGTTCAACCGCGACCGCTTCATTCTCTCCGCCGGGCATGGCAGCGCGCTGCTTTATGCCTTGCTGCACCTGTATGGCTACAACCTGCCGCTGGAGGAGTTGAAGCACTTCCGCCAGTGGGGCAGCGAAACGCCCGGACATCCCGAGTACAACCTGGACCGCGGCATCGAGGCCACCACCGGCCCGCTGGGACAGGGGTTCGGCATGGGCGTGGGCTTGGCGCTGGCCGAGGCGCACCTGGCCGGTTGCTTCAACAAGGAAGAACTGGGTGTGGTGGACCATTACACCTACGCCATCGTGTCCGATGGCGACCTGATGGAAGGCATCTCCGCGGAAGCGGCTTCGCTGGCGGGCACGCTGAAGCTGGGCAAGCTGATTTACCTTTACGACAACAATCACATTTCCATCGAAGGCTCCACCGACCTGGCGTTCACAGAGAGCGTAATCGAGCGCTTCCGCGCCTACCACTGGCACGTGCAGACGGTGCCCGACGGCAACGACCTGGATGCGGTGGAGGCGGCCATTCGCCTGGCTCAGGCGCACGAAGACCAGCCCTCGCTTATTTCGGTGCGCAATCACATCGGTTACGGCAGCCCGCTGCAGGACACCGCCGCGGTGCACGGCGAGGCGCTGGGACCGGAAAACGTCAAAGCTACTAAAGAAAAACTGGGCTGGCCGCTGCAACCGGACTTCTACATTCCCGAGGCCGCGCTGGCTCACTTCCGTGAAGCTGGACCGCGCGGCGAGGAACTGGAAGCGGCGTGGAGAGAGCGCTTGGAAGAATACCGCAGCCGCTTTCCCAAGCTGGCGCAAGATTTCCAGCAGATGACCTCGGGCAAGCTGCCGCCAGGATGGGACGCAGACGTGCCGGTATTCCCGGCCGACCCCAAGGGAATGGCCACGCGCGACGCTTCCGCCAAGGCGATGAATGCGCTCGCCGGGAGGGTGCAGTCGCTGGTGGGCGGTTCCGCCGACCTGGCGCCTTCCACCAAAACCAATCTCACCGCCTATGGCGACATGGGTATGGGCAGCGATTGCGGCCGCAACATCCATTTTGGGGTGCGCGAACACGGCATGGGCGCCATGGTGAACGGCATGGCGCTGCATGGGGGCATTATTCCTTATGGGTCAACCTTCCTGATTTTTTCCGATTACATGCGCGCCTCCATCCGCCTGGCGGCGCTGATGAACACGCACTCGCTGTTCGTGTTCACCCACGACAGCATCGGGCTGGGCGAGGATGGGCCGACGCACCAGGCCATCGAACATCTGATGAGCCTGCGGGCCATGCCCAACATGACGGTGATGCGGCCAGCAGACGCCAACGAGACGGCGGAGGCCTGGCGCATCGCCCTGCAGCGGCAAAGGCCCATGTGCATGGCCCTGACACGGCAGAAGCTGCCGGTGCTCGATGCCCAGCGCTATCCCATTCGCCAGGGAGTGGCCAAGGGCGCATATGTGCTGGCTGAAGCGGAGGGCGGCAAGCCGCAGATTGTGCTCATCGCCACCGGTTCTGAGGTGCAGTTGGCGCTGGCCGCACGCGAGCAGCTGGGCAAAGAAAAAATCGCCGCCCGTGTGGTTTCCATGCCTTGCTGGGAGCTGTTTGACGAGCAGCCGGCGGACTACCGTCAGCAGGTACTGCTCAAGGACGTGCCCAAGCTGGCGATTGAGGCGGGCGCGACCCTGGGGTGGTGCAAGTACGTGGGCGACAGCGGCGGCGTGATCGGCATTGACCGCTTCGGCGCCTCCGCTCCCGGCAATGTGGCCATGGAGAAGCTGGGCTTCAACGTGCCCAACGTGGTGGAGCACGCGCGGAAGCTGGTGGGAAAGTAGCCGCCATCCCGGCGGCCTAAGGGGCGGGCGAAACGCCCGCCAGACAGCCGGCGAGACGCCGGCGCTACCGCGAAAGGGGAATCGCAGATGAATCCGCTCAAGCAGCTGCAAGAGCAAGGACAATCGGTGTGGCTGGATTACATCCGGCGCGATCTGCTGACCGGCGGCGGCCTGAAGCGGCTGCGCGACGAGGATGGGTTGTGCGGTGTGACCAGCAATCCCACCATCTTCGACAAAGCCATTGCCGGGAGCGCCGATTACGATGAAACGCTGCGCTCGCTGCTGGCCAAAGACCCGCACGCCACGCCGGAGAAGCTGTTTGACCATCTGGAGATCGAGGATATCCAGATGGCGGCCGACATTCTGCGGCCGGTATATGAGCAGACCGAGGGGGGCGACGGTTTTGTCAGCATGGAAGTGCCGGCCTCCATGGCGCACGATACCGCGGCCACGGTCAGCGAGGGGAAGCGCCTGTGGCGCGCGGTGGGCCGAGCCAACGTGATGATCAAGGTGCCGGCCACGCCCGAGGGCATTCCCGCCATCGAGGCGCTGATTGCCGAAGGCATCAATGTCAACATCACGCTGATGTTCTCGCTGGGGCACTACGAAGCGGTGGCGGCCGCCTACCTGCGCGGGTTACGGCGCAACCAGAATCCGGCTAAGGTGGTCTCGGTGGCGTCCTTCTTTGTGAGCCGCGTGGACACGATGGTGGACGCTGCTCTGGAAAAGATTGGCACCCCGGAAGCGCTGGCCCTGCGCGGCAAGATCGCCATCGCCAACAGCAAGCGGGTTTACCGGCGTTTCAAGGAAATCTTCCTGGGCACGCCCTTCAGCGAATTCCAGCGGCGCGGAGCGCGTCTGCAGCGCCCGCTGTGGGCCAGCACCAGCACCAAGAATCCGGCCTACCCCGACGTCATGTACGTGGAGGAGTTGATCGGCCCCTACACCGTCAATACCATACCGCCCGCCACGATTGACGCCTTCCGCGACCACGGGAAGGTCGCGCCCACTCTGGAGGCCGGCGAGCAGGAGGCGGAAGCGGCCCTGGCCCGCTTGGCGCAGGTGGGCATTGACCTCAACCAGATCACCGAACAGCTCTCGGTGGATGGAGTGGAAGCTTTCGAAAAGTCCATGCGTCAGCTGCTGGACAGCTTGCGCGAAAAGCGCAGCAAGCTGGTGTCCACCCAGATAGATCGGCAGCAGCTCAGCCTGGGCGCGGTGCAATCGGCCGTGGACGCGCGCCTGGGGCAGTGGCAGAAAGAAGACTTCAACCGCCGTCTGTGGGCCAAGGACTACACCTTGTGGTCGCCCAAGCCGGTGCCGGAACTCACCGACCGCATGGGCTGGTTGACCCTGCCGCAGGACATGCACGAGCACGTTGAGGAACTGGAGACGTTCGCGGCGGCCATCAAGGACGCGGGCATGAAGCACGCGGTGCTGCTGGGCATGGGCGGTTCCAGCCTGGCGCCGGAAGTCTTTCAGCGCACCTTTGGCAACCAGAATGGCTATCCGGAACTGATAGCGCTCGACAGCACGCATCCGGCGGCGGTGCGGGCGGTGGAACGGCGCATTGACCCGCTGCGCACGATCTTCCTGGTGTCCAGCAAGTCGGGCACGACCACGGAAACTCTCTCCTACTTCCGCTACTTTTGGAAAGCGGTGAGTGACCGCAGCAAGCAGCCGGGGCAGAATTTCGTCGCCATCACCGATCCCGGGACGCCACTGGAAAAGCTGGCGCGGGAGCGCAATTTCCGGCGCGTATTTTCGTCGCCGCCCGAAGTGGGCGGCCGCTACGCCGCCCTGACCGTGTTCGGGCTGGTTCCTGCCGCTCTCATCGGCCTGGACCTGAAGCGCCTGCTCGATGAAGCCTGGACCATGGCCGAGGCCAGCGCCTTCTGCGTGGACGCCAAAAAGTGTCCAACCCTGGCCCTGGGTGCCGCCATGGGAGAGTTGGCGCGCATGCAGCGCGACAAGATTACCTTTCTGGCCTCGCCCTCGTTGGCCGCATTTCCCATCTGGGTAGAACAGTTGATCGCCGAGAGCACGGGCAAAGACAACAAGGGCATAGTGCCCATTGCCGATGAAGCCGTGGGCGCGCCCGAGGTGTACGGCAAGGACCGCTTCTTCGCCTTGCTGCACATTCCCGGCGAGGACCGGGCACTGGAGGCGCGAGTAGCCGCGCTGGAACAAGCGGGGCATCCGGTGGCGCGCATCGCGCTGCAGGATAAATACGACCTGGGGCAGGAATTTTTCCGCTGGGAGGTGGCTGTGGCCTCAGCCGGCGCGGTGCTTGGCATTCAGCCCTTCAATCAGCCGGACGTGCAACTGGCCAAGGACCTGGCCAAGAAAGCGATGGAGGGCAAAGCCGGCGGGCAGCAGGCGCCCGAGGTGCCGGCCGCGCAGCGGCAGCAGTTGCAGAGCTCGCTGCAGCAGTGGTTCGAGCAGGCGCAGGCGGGCAATTACATTTCGCTGCACGCATATCTGGAACCCAATGCGGCTACCGACGCGGCGCTGGAGCAGTTGCGCGTGCTGCTGCGGGAGAAATCACGGCTGGCTACCACCGCCGGCTACGGGCCTCGTTTCCTGCATTCCACCGGGCAGTTGCATAAGGGCGGGCCCAACACGGGACTGTTTTTGCAGCTGGTGGACCAGCCGGGAACGGATGCGGCGGTGCCGGAAACCAACTACACCTTCGGGCAGCTGATCAAGGCGCAGGCACAAGGCGACTGGCAGGCGCTGACCCAGCGGGGCCGGCGGGTGGTCCGGGTGCAGCTGGGTGCCGACACTAAGAAGGGCTTGGAGCAGTTGCTGGACGTGGCGGGGGAGCTGCGGTCCGATCTGGCTTCCGGGCACCGCGCGGCCTGACTTCCGACGGCGCATGAAGGCACGGCTGGCATACGAGGAGCGAAAGTGGCTGTCCTGACCATGGAAAATCCGCTGCGCGAAGGCATCCGCCTGGAGCGCACTCCCGACCCTTGTGTGATGATCATCTTCGGAGCTTCTGGAGATCTGACCAAACGCAAGCTGATGCCGGCGCTCTACAATTTGTGGCGCGAACGCTTTCTGCCCGCCGGCTTCTCGGTGGTGGGGTTCTCCCGCACCGACATGAATGACGCGCAGTACCGCGCTGCCATGAAGCAAGCGGTAGAGCAGTTTGGCGATCAGGGGCCGCTGAACAGCGAAGCCTGGGACAACTTCGCCGAGGGCCTCTTCTACCTCTCGGCGCATCCCGGCCACCCCGAAGACTATGCCAGCCTCGCCTCCCGGCTGGAGGAGATTGACCGGCAGCGCGGAACCAACGGCAATCGCATTTATTACCTGGCGGTGCCGCCCAGTTCCTTCGCCGGCATTGTGCAGCAGTTGGACGCCGCCGGCCTGGCGCAGGGGGAGAAGGGCTGGCGGCGGCTGATCATCGAGAAACCTTTCGGCCACGACCTGCAGAGCGCGCGCGAGCTGAACCAGTCCATATCCAAAGTCTTTCGCGAAGAGCAGATTTACCGCATTGACCACTACCTGGGGAAGGAGACGGTCCAGAACCTGCTGGTGTTCCGTTTTGCCAACGGAATTTTCGAGCCCATCTGGAACCGCCGCTACGTGGATAACGTGCAGATCACCGCCGCCGAAACCGTGGGGGTGGAGAACCGCGCCGCCTATTACGAGGAATCGGGCGCGCTGCGCGACATGGTGCAGAACCATCTTTCCCAGGTCCTGGCCCTCACCGCCATGGAACCTCCCGCGTCCATGGGGGCTGAGGAGGTGCGGGCGGAGAAGCTCAAAGTGCTGCGCGCCATTCCGCCGGTTACGGGCGACCGCGTCAGTTCCTGCGTTGTGCGCGGCCAGTACGGCCCGGGCTGGGTGGACGGCAAAGAGGTCCCGGGCTACCGCTCCGAGCCCGGAGTCAACCCGAATTCCAAGACCGACACCTATGTCGCCCTCAAGCTGTTCATCGAAAACTGGCGCTGGGCGGGCGTTCCCTTTTACCTGCGCACGGGCAAGCGGCTGCCCAAGCGCCTGAGCGAAATCGCCATCCAGTTCCGCCAGGCGCCGCTGCTGCTGTTCAATCAGACGCCTACGGAGCAGATGTCGCCCAACCTGCTGGTTATCCGCATCCAACCCGATGAGGGTATTTCGCTGAAGTTTACCGCCAAGCAGCCGGGGCCCTCGGTGCACGTGCGCCCAGTGACCATGGATTTTCGTTACGCCAGCTCCTTTGGCATGGCTTCGGCCAGCGCGTACGAACGCTTGTTGCTGGATTGCATGCTGGGTGATGCCACTCTTTTCGCTCATCGGGACGCGGTCGAGGCGGCTTGGGGCATCATTACTCCGATTCTGGAAGCCTGGGCTAACCAGCCCGCGCCTTCGTTGCCCAACTACGCCGCCGGGACCTGGGGTCCAGCCGCAGCCGACGGCTTGTTGCAGGGCGGCGGATGCTGGCGTAAACCCTAAGAGAAGGAAGTTACCGAGATGTCTTCCAGCAGTGTTCCGATGGATGCCAGCAGGGTGGAGCAGGAACTGCGCCAGCTCTGGCGCCAGGAGGCGGAGAAGTCCAGTGCCGGGCCGGTGCTCTGTTCGCGCACTCTGAACCTGATTGTCTATTGCCGCAATTTTGCGGACGTGCAGAGAGCTACCGAACTGCTTGACCCCATCATCAGCCATCATCCCTGCCGCGCCATCGTGGTCTCGCCCCCGGCGCCGCAGTCGGAAGAGGAACTCCACACGGAAGTTTCCGCTTCCTGTCTTACCTCTCACGCCGGCAACCGCTACATCGGCCGGGAACTGGTCAGCCTGGCCGCCCAACCTTCCGCCCACCGGCGCGTAGCCAGCATCGCGCGCGCCCTGATTCTGCCCGACCTGCCGGTATTCCTGTGGTGGCGGGACGCGAAGTCGCTGGGCGGCGAACTGTTTCAGCTGCTGAGCGAACTGGCTGAACGTGTCATCGTGGACTCAGCCGGACTGGAGGATTTGCAGGCCGATTGGCCGCGAGTACACGCGCTGGTGCAGCGTCCCCGCCTGGCGGTAAGCGATTTGGCGTGGTCGCGCCTGACTTCCTGGCGGCAACTGATTGCCCAATTATTCGATGGTCCGGCTCGCGCTTCCTACCTCCGCCAGTTGCGCCGGATTGTGGTGGAATTCAGCCAAGAGGGCGGGGGGGCAAAGGTTCCGGCAGATGCTTTGTTGCTGGGGGCCTGGCTGGCACGACAGCTGGGATTCAGAAGCCCGCGATCAGTGAACCCTGAGAACGTGGCGGAACAGAATGTGGCGGCCGCCTGGGAGTTGAGCAGCGGTGACTCCCGTTTGCGGGTGGAGTTGCGGCACGGTAAGCGTCCCGGCACGGGCGTGACGGCGGCCTTCCTCACCTGCAACGGCGGTCAGGCTGTCTTCGTGGTGGCGCGCACGCAGGATGGC
>DASVBI010000349.1:0-2151 GCA_036375915.1 Terriglobales bacterium
GAAGCCAGCAACGGCGCCAGCGCGCAGGGGCTGAGCTGGCACACATGAGCGCGCGTGCCCAGGCCGTTGTCCACGGCTGCCCGCAGGACGCGCTCCGCCTGCTCCGGGGAAAATGCTCCCCGGTCGCAGAAAACGTCCACAAACACCGCCAGCTTCTGCTGGGCAGCCTGCGGGATCATCAGCTGGCAAACTTCGCGCACGTACTCCTCCGGATCGCGAGCGTACTGGCGCGGAACCACGTGCGCGCCCAGCAAGGTTGCAACCACTGTGCCCGGCCAGCGCCCGGCCGCATCGCGCACCGCCAGCAGCGATCTCAACTCCGCCGCCACGCTCAAACCGTATCCCGATTTTGCCTCCACCGTGGTGGTGCCCTGCGCCGCCATCTCCTCCAGGGCCGCAAGCACGCGCTGCGCCAGCTCTTCCTCGCTGGCTTTGCGCACGCCTTCCACGCTGGAGCGGATGCCGCCGCCCGCGGCCGCGATCTCCTCGTAGCTCGCGCCCGCTGTTCGCTTTTCGAAGTCCACCAGCCGCGGCGCCGTAAACACCGGGTGGGTGTGCGAATCCACAAAGCCGGGCAAAACCACCTTGCCACGGCAATCCATTTCACGAATATTTTTACGCTTGCGCTTCAGCCAGGAGTCGCGCAGCGCGTCGCGGGTTTTGCCCACGGCCACGATCTTGCCCGCCTCGCACAGCACCGCGCCGTCTTCAATGATGGAGAGTTCCCCCAGTTCCCGCCCCCGCCGCGGCGCGGACCCACCCTTAAGCGTGAGCAGTTGGCGGATGTTGATCAGAAGCAGGGGAATAGTGGCTGTGTGCCCCCTGCCTGTGGCGCCGGAGGAGGTGCTTGGTTTGCTTGTCCCTCGCCGGAGCGTGGCTTTAGCCATGCCGCACTCCGCTAGCAGGTGAAACCGGGTTGGGGTGTCGGAAAACCACTTGAATCTAAGGTGGCTGAATGCTGAGTGCTGACGGCTGAGTACTTCCCCTATTTCTCTATCGGAATCTTGATTCCGTTGTCCTTGGCAAAACGGCTGGCCTCCTCGTAGCCGGCGTCCACATGCCGCGCCACCCCGATGCCCGGATCGTTGGTCAGCACCCGCTCGATGCGCCTGGCCATGCCTTCGGTGCCGTCGGCCACGGTGACCTGCCCGGCATGCTGTGAGTAGCCAATGCCTACACCTCCGCCGTTGTGAATGGAAACCCAGGACGCCCCGCTGGCCGTGTTCAGTAGTGCGTTGAGCAGAGGCCAGTCAGCCACCGCGTCGCTGCCATCCTTCATGCCCTCGGTTTCGCGGAAGGGTGAAGCCACCGAGCCCGTGTCCAGGTGGTCGCGCCCGATCACGATGGGCGCCTTCAGCTTGCCCTTCTTCACCAGTTCGTTCATGGCCAGCCCGAACTGCGCTCGCTCACCGTAGCCCAGCCAGCAAATGCGCGCCGGCAGCCCCTGGAATTTAATGCGCTCGCGCGCCAGCTTGATCCAGCGGCTCAGGATGCGGTTCTCGGGAAACAGTTCCAGCACCAGATCGTCGGTGGTATGGATATCGGAGGCCTCTCCGCTCAGCGCCACCCAGCGGAACGGACCCCGCCCTTCGCAGAACAGCGGCCGAATGTAGGCGGGCACAAAGCCGGGGAAGTCGTAGGCGTTCCTCACCCCACGCTGGAAGGCAAAAGTTCGAATGTTGTTGCCGTAGTCGAAGGTGACCGCGCCCATCTTCTGCAGGCGCAGCATGCCTTCCACGTGGCGGGCGATGGAATCAAGCGAGCGCTCTTCATAGCCCTTCGGGTCGCGTTGCCGCAATTCCGCGGCCTGCTCCACCGTCAGCCCCTGCGGAATGTAGCCGTTCAGCGGATCGTGCGCCGACGTCTGGTCGGTCAGAATGTCGGGCACCACGCCGCGCTCGGCCAGCTGAGGAATCACGTCGGCACAGTTTCCCACCAGCCCGACGGAAATATTTTCCTTCTTGCGCACCGCGTTCTTCAGGATGCGCAGCGCCTCATCCAGCGAGTTGACCATGAAGTCGCAGTAGCCGGTCTTCAGGCGCTTCTTAATGCGCTCCGGATCGACGTCAATCCCGAGGAAACACGCGCCCGTCATGGTGGCTGCAAGTGGCTGGGCGCCACCCATGCCTCCCATCCCGCCGCTCACGATCA
>DASVBI010000188.1:0-3317 GCA_036375915.1 Terriglobales bacterium
CAAGCCACCACGTTTTCCATGACTGTGCCGCGTAACGTCTTTGTACGCTACGTGGCGCGCGTGCTGAAGCCCATGTTTACCCAGCCCCTGTGGCTGCCCAAAGAAGTGGACCGCCTGCGCCGGGATGAGCTCACCGGCATACAGTCGGGCCTGCGCTTTGAAGATGAGGAGAACCTGGGTCTGCTGACCCTCGACAATTATCTGTTTTCCGGCACGCCGCTGGGGCACTTGGCGGCGGGCACCGTGAAAGGCTTACAGGCCATCACTGCCGCCGACCTCAGCGCCTTTTACAAGCGCTACTACACCGTGGGAAACATGTATGTGGCCACGACCATCAACAGCCAGCAGGATTTGAGCACACTGGTGGCGGCGCTGCCCGCGGGAGAACCTGTCTATCGGCGGGCCAACCTGCGCCGGTCGGTGGTGGCGCCGGGACGGCATGTGCTCATCGTCACGCAGCCGAATGCCATCGCCACCGGGCTGCACCTGGGGTATCCCATCTTCCTGCAGCGTACCGATCCGGAGTATTGGCCGCTGTTCGTGGCCAATGTTTTCTTCGGACTGCATCGCGACAGCTTCGGCCGCCTCTACCAGGACATTCGCGAGCAGCGAGGCTACAATTACGGCGACTACTCCTACATCGAGTATGAGTACGGGCGGCCGCAGTTTTCATTTCCCCCGCCCACCACGCCGCGCGAGCAGCAGTATTTCAGCATCTGGATCCGCCCGGTTGGCCACCAATACGCCCATTTCATCATGAAGGCGATGACCGCGGAACTCGACCGCTTCGCCCGCCAGGGCATGACGCCGGACCAGGTGGCCGGCGCCAAGATCAAGGCCCGCGCCCTGTATTTGAACTATGCGGAAAGCGTCTCCCGCCAGCTTGGTTACCGCCTGGATGACATGTTTTACGGCAGGCGCGACCAGGGTTACCTGGAGCACATGCTCGCCGCTATTGACGCGGTCACGCCGCAGCAGGTGAACGCCGCCATCCAGAAATACCTGCAGGCCCAAAACCTGGACTACGTGATCGTGACCAGCGAGGCGGAGGGCGAGAAGCTGGCGAATGACATCGCCAGCGATTCCAACGCGCGGTCGAAAGCGGCGGAGGAATATCACATAACGCCGCCGGTTCCTCACGACAAGCAGAAGATGCTGGAACAAGACAAGCAGTGGGCGGCATACCCGCTGGGTATTACGAGAGCTGATATTACTGTGGTGAAGGCGGCAGATATGTTCGAAACGGCCGCAGCGCCGGGGACTCGGGGAGTACGGTGACCCTGGTCGAGACACAAGGTCCTTCGACTCGGACGCGCGCCTTTATGGCGCGTCCTCGCTCAGGATGACATTCATGAGAATTGCCAGGCAATATACTGCGACATCTCTCTTCATCATTCTTGCTCTATCCCTATGTGCGTACGGCGCGGAGCCGGCAACGCAGCGCGGAGTGATGGTGCGGGTGGCCACGATTTACATCTCGCCCGATCCCAATTCCGCCAAGCTGGCCCAGATCGAGCGCGGCCGGGAGGTCGCCATCCTGGAGCACAGCAACCAGTGGCTGCACGTGTACGCCACCCTGGCCGGCCAGCGCACCGAGAACCCCATTGTGGAAGAGGACAGCGACATCGCCGATGTGCGCGACGTGAGCGGCTGGATTGTGGGCAAGGGCGTGGTAACTTCGTCCACCCCCAACGGCGATAAGATACTTTATGGCGCGGCGGCCGATGCCGAGTCCGAAGCCAGCCGCCGCGGCGGCCGCAAAGGCGCCGCCGGCGACGCCTTCTTTCTCTACCTTCGCGCCGAAGAGTACTTTCCCAGCTCGCCGCTGGCCGGCGAGGCCCTTTACCGCGCGGCCGACATCAAATGGCAGCTCGATCGCCTCGACGTGATGAGCCGCCCCTCGGCCAAAACCCGCCAAGCCTACCTGCGCGAGGGCATGAATCAGGACCTGATGAAGAAGGTGATGAAGAAGTATCCCCACACCAAGTGGGCCGACCGCGCCGCTTTCCACCTGATCGAGAATAAGCTTTGCGGCGACTGGCAAGGCAGCTCCAGCTGCCCTAAGAAAGAATCAGAAATCTACGAGAAGTACGCGCGCGAGCGCCCCGAATCGCCGGATGCGCCCGAAGCCCTCTACAACGCCGCCTGGCGGCAGGCCGCGCTGATTCAAATTTATAAGACGGAAGAAAAGGCTAAGGACTCCGATGAGGCCAAGGCGCACGCCATCGCGGTGGCCCAGCAGGTCATTTCCCAATACCCGCAAAGCGAGTGGAGCGACCGCGCTCAGTCCCTGCTGTTCCTGGTGCAGCAGGACATTCCCCTGTACGGGAATGCGGTGGAATAGCGGCGTGCTCTACACGGCGACGGTGACCGAGGTTTCGGTGCGGGTGACCGGCCGGTAGAGGGTGTCGCGCTCCACGGGAACGCGGCCGGCTTCGCGGATCAGGCGTTCCAGTTCCTGGCGGCGCATTCCCTGGGGCGTGGTGGCGCCGGCATCGTGGTAAATCTTCTCTTCAATGACCGTGCCGTCCAGGTCATCGGCCCCGAAGCGCAATGAGATCTGGGCGATGCGCGCGGTTAACATCTGCCAGTAAGCTTTGATGTGGGGAAAATTGTCGAGCACCAGCCGGCTGACCGCGATCTGGCGCAGGTCGAGCATCCCCGTGGTGGTGGGCAGGTGCTCCAGCGGCGTGTTGGCGGGATGAAATGCCAGGGGAATGAAGGTCTGGAAGCCGCCGGTTTCGTCCTGCAGGCCGCGGAGCTTCAGCAGGTGGTCTACGCGGTCTTCATCGCTCTCAATGTGGCCGTAGAGCATGGTGGCATTGGAGCGCAGGCCGAGCTGGTGGGCGGTGCGCGCCGTGTCCAGCCACTGGTCGCCGTCAATCTTGTGATCGCAGATGATGTGCCGGATGCGGTCGGCGAAAATTTCGGCTCCGCCTCCCGGCAACGAATCCACGCCCGCAGCCTTCAGTTGCTCGAGCGTTTCGCGGATGGAAAGCTTGGCCCGTTTCGCCAGGTAGGCTACCTCGACCATGGTGAAGACCTTCAGGTGCACCTGGGGGAAGCGGTCCTTGAGCCCGCGGATCAGGTCCAGAAAGTACTGGAAGGGCAGGTCGGGATGCAGCCCGCCCACAATGTGAAACTCGGTCACCGCCTCGCTGTAGCCGGAAGCGGCCGTCTGCCAGGCTTCTTCCAGCGCCATGGTGTAAGCGCCGGGAGTATCTTTCTTGCGGCCAAAGGCGCACAGGCGGCAGGCGGCCACGCAGACGTTGGTGGGATTGATGTGGCGATTAACGTTGAAATACGTGTTGTCGCCG
>DASVBI010000322.1:0-13201 GCA_036375915.1 Terriglobales bacterium
CTGCCCTTCTTTGAACGATCCTGGCTGTTTGTTCGGCCCCACGCCCTCCGGCGCCTTCCCGGTTACACCCAGCAATTCCGCCTTCGCCATCAACTGGGGGCTGGACCAGACTTTAAAGACGCCGTATTCGCACGTCTTCAATTTCTCCATCACGCGCCAGATCAAGGAACACTCGTCGCTGCAGATTTCCTACGTGGGCAGCATAGGCCGGCGCCTGCCTCTTCAGGTTGACCTGGCCATGCCCGCCAATCCCACGGATCCTGCCAGCAAGACGACTTATTTCCAGGCCGCCACCATGCTCTCCATGGCCGCTGCCAGCAACACGGGCGTCTCTCAGATAAAGCCCATACCATTCTTCGAAAACATGTTTCCGGGCTGGGCGGGCATGAGCTACAACCAGCTCAACAGTCAATCGCTGGCTTGCGCGCCGGGCAACTACCCCAGCAATCCCAGCGCCACACAGGCCATTTACGAACTCTGGAATTGCTATCCGCATAACGAAACCTTTTCCTTGTTCCAGATGGATGTGCCCAGTTCCGTCAGCGGAGTGAGCCTCCCCAACAGCAAGTACGGACCGTACACCTTTTTCCATGATCAGTTCGCTTCGCTTTACGCGTGGCGCAACATCGGCACCTCCGACTACAACGCGCTGCAGGTGACTTACAATGCCCGCTGGTCAAACCTGCAGGGGCAGTTTAATTACACCTTCTCCAAGTCGTTAGACGAGGCGTCCGCAGCCCAGCGCATTGGTCCTTACGAGGGAACCGGCGGAACCGGCAGCGACTTGAACGGCGGCGGCATCGTCATCAACTCATGGGACCCGCTTTCGCTGCGCGGTCTCTCCGATTTCAACGCCTTCCACCAGATGAACGCGAACCTGGTCTATCTTCTCCCCTTCGGCAAAGGCCAGAAGCTCATGGCAGGCGCCGGGTCGCTGGTGCAGGCCTTAATCGGCGGTTGGCACGTCTCCGGCCTGTTCCGCTGGACCAGTGGTTTTCCCATCACCATTGATAACGGCTTCACCTGGGCGACCAACTGGAACATCGAGGGCGACGCTATGCCCAATGGGCCGCCACCAGTGGCATCCAATCCCAAAAACGCCATCGTCAACGGTGTGGGCATCGGCCCCGACATCTTCGCCAACCCGGCAGCCGCCGAGGCCGCTTTCCGCCCCGAATGGCCGGGCGAATCAGGGGTCCGCAACAACGTGATTGGCGATGGCATGTTCGAAATTGATACCGGCGTGAGCAAGGATTTTTCCCTGGGTGAGCAGAGGCGTCTGGAGTTCAGTTGGCAGGCCTTCAATGCCACCAACTCGGTCCGCTACGACGTGCGCAGTGCTCAACCTTCGCTTTCCTACGACCCGACTCAGTTCGGCAAATATCTTTCGACGCTGACCACTCCTCGTTTCATGCAATTTGCCTTGCGCTTCGCATTCTGAGCGGGGGGCAGGTGCCGGCCGGGGACTCGGCTTATGTTTCATTGCGGCGGCGTGAGGATCAGCTTGGGTCCCCTCAGGGAACCACCGGCCGTTCTACGGCTTCCGCGGCCCTTGCCGAGAACGTCCAGTACAACCACTGAAGATTCCTGCCCATCCCCATAAGTCCGCCGCGGCTTGCCGCCTTCAACATCCTCGTCCCACAGCCATCCTCGAAGATGAACGGGCTCACATTCTCGGGTGACTCCAATCACTGCGGCAAGCCGCAGACGAGGGGCAAGATAAAAAATAATCGTCGCTGGATAGCAGCATCTTTGCCCCGATAACCTTCAGCCGGGCAGTTCTATCGGAGGCCGTTATGAAAATCCGTAAAATTATGACCAAAGCTCCCACTTACTGCACCGCCTTGTGCACCGCCGAAATGGCGGCCAATCTGATGTATCAGTACGACACCGGCATTCTGCCGGTGGTGCAGAACTCCCTGGATTTGAAGTTGGTGGGGGTCGTCACCGATCGCGACCTCTGCCTGACCGTGATCGCCGCGCGCCGCGACCCGGCGCACACGGTCGTCAACGAGTGCATGAGCCGCAATCCGATCTGTGTCAGCCCCGACGACGACATTGAACGGGCCGCCGGGCTCATGGCCGAGCATCAGCTCCGCCGCCTTCCTGTGGTGGACGAACATGGCAAGGTGCTGGGCATGTTATCCCTGGCCGATATCATCGAACAGGATGCGGTCGGCTTGGAACTGCTGGCGGGCACGCTGAAGAAGATCTGCGCGCCCTCGCGGCCAGCGGCTGCCAAGCGCGCACCCGCAGCGTAATTTCAGCCCACAAGGCCGCCCACCAGCCGGTTGGCTGAAAAAGAGTATTTTCCTGAGGAAACAGCTTCCTCACCCTTTTTTGCCTCAGTCGCCAGGCCGGCAATAGGGGCGCAGCCGGAGTCTCACCGTCCAGGTTGCAATGACTATTGTCAAATTGCCCTGATCCATGGAGTCTGAATCGTTTCTACTGTGAACTGACTTCTATTGAACTTGCCTGTCGCGCACGCCTACAATTCAAGATAAGAGATAGGAGATCAAGGAGGACGTCATGCCGGTTTATGAATTCCAATGTAAGGCTTGCCAAAAGACGTTTTCCAAAATATTGACCATAGCCGATCACGAAAAAAGCGAGAAGATCGCCTGTCCGTATTGCGGCAGCAACAATGTGGAACAACGCTGGGCTGACTTCTACGCCATTACTTCGAAGAAGAGCGCTGCCTGAAGCGCTCGCAACTGCACCACGTTGAGGCATTGACCGCTCGCCGTCGGCGGACTAACGTGGTTTTATTCTCCAACCACTCAGGGTCATCTTGGCCCCAAGGAGGCACTCATGAGTCGCCGTTCGACCTCCGACCCAACTCCTATTAAACGCGAGCTGCAAACCTCGGAACTCGATGAACGGATCCGCCGCCGCGCTTACGATTTGTACGAACAACGCGGCCGTCTGGACGGACATGATATGGACGACTGGCTGCAAGCCGAAGTGGAAATGCGCGCCAAGTCAAAAACCGCGGCGGCTTAGGGCAGCAATATCGGGCAAGTGATCAGGCGCGCCAGGCGCTTAGGCGCAAAAATGCTCGCGGCCATGGGTAATTCTGTGTGCGTCCGCTTTCTCCGAACAGCCCATCACTAGCATCCGGGCCAGCTCACCAACGGTCGGCTCTTTTTGGTTTGCTGGACCAAGGCCGTACGTGTCCAGGTATATACTGGCGCGCCAGCCGGTTTCCCCCCGGCTTCGAGGAAGAAAAGGTGCGCACAGTCTTCTTGGTTTGCCTGCTTTCTTGCTCCGCGCTTACGACGGGCGCGGCGGGCCAGGTTGCCGCCGGGCCTCAGCAGTACCTCTTGAAGGCCACTCCTAAAAGTGTGGCCTGGGGCTACTATGATGCCGCAGCTTCTCCCGTGCTGCGCATTCATTCCGGCGATGCCGTAAAGTTTGAGACGCTGATCACCAACAGCCCCGCCGGTCTGGAAAATGCTGGGGTTTCTCCCGGCCAGGTGCAGCAAAGCCTGCGCGACATATACAAGGAAGTAACCAATAAGGGTCCGGGCGGCCACATTCTGGACGGGCCGGTCTATGTGGAAGGCGCCGAACCTGGAGACACCCTGGAAGTGCGCATCCAGAAAATCGAGCTGGCCATCCCTTACGCTTACAACGCTTTTGCCCCCACTCGAGGATTCCTGACGGAAGATTTTCCCTACCGAAGGATGAAGATCATCCCGCTCGACCGCGAGCGCATGATGGCACACTTCGCGCCCGGTATTGAGATCCCACTGCATCCCTTTTTCGGCAGCATGGGAGTGGCGCCTCCTCCCGATTACGGGCGGGTTGATAGCGCTCCGCCCGGCGTCCATGCCGGCAACATGGACAACAAGGAACTGGTGGCGGGCAGCACCTTGTACCTGCCGGTGTGGGCGCCGGGCGCGCTCTTTGAGATCGGCGATGGGCACGCCGGCCAGGGCAATGGCGAGGTGGACATCACCGCCATGGAAACCTCCCTTATGGGCACGCTGCAGTTTATAGTTCACAAAGGCACGAACCAGAAGTATCCCCGTGCCGAAACTCCCACCCACTACATCAGCATGGGTTTTGACCATGACCTGGACCAGGCCACCCGCATCGCGGTGCGGCAGATGATTGATTTCCTGGTGAGTGAAAAACACATGACCCGCGACGACGCCTACATGCTGACCAGCGTGGCCGGGGACGTGGATATCACCGAACTGGTGGACGGCAGGGTGGGCGTTCACGTCATGCTGCCGAAATCCATCTTTAAATAAACAGAAGGCGGTGTGCGCGATGTTCGATGCTCTGGCTTCTCCCCATCACTTCCTGCGGGAAATGATCGGTCCCACCGCCCATGACCCGGTGCTGAAGGATTACGAGCAATGGTGGGAGCAGGAAGGACGCGCCATCTCCGACAGCGTTGACCGCGGCGGCACGCCGTGGCTGCGCATGTTCGACGCTGCCGGCAAGCGGGTGGATGAAATCCTGTACCCGCCAGATTACTGGCGCATGTTGAGGCAAGGCTACAAAGCTGGCGTACTGTGGCGCGCCTTTGAGCAGGATTCTCTGCTGCCCGCCTTCCTGCTCATCTATTTGACCTCCTTCTACGACAGCGGCCTTTCTTGTCCGTACACGGTATCTCTCTCCACTGCCCTGCCTCTCGCTAAATACGGCGACGCTCGCCTGCAGGAGCGCTTCCTGTCCAAGCTTCTGCGCAAGAACGACGAGGTATGGCAGGGCGCCACCTGGATGACGGAAATCAAAGGCGGCTCCGACTTGGGCGCGAGTGTGGAAACCGTGGCCCTGCGCCACGGCGACATGTGGCGCTTGACCGGGGATAAATACTTTGCCAGCAATGCGGGTGCGGAGCTGGCTGTGGCCGCCGCGCGTCCTCAAGGCGCGCCCACCGGGGTGCGCGGCCTGGCGCTCTACCTGCTCCCCCGCCTGCGCTCCGATGGAGAGCTCAACTACACCATTCGCCGTCTCAAGGACAAAATCGCGACCCGCTCGGTTCCCACCGGCGAAGTTGAGCTGCGCCAGAGCGAGGCTTATCTGTTGGGCAGCGCCGACGAAGGAATTTACCTCATCCTGGAGGTGCTGAATGTCTCCCGCGTGGCCAACAGCCTGGGCAGCGTCGCCTTGGCGCAGCGCGCGCTGGCCGACGCGTTGGGGTTTGCTCAAACCCGCATTGCCTTTGGCAAGCACATCCTCGGCCATCCTCTCCTGCGCCGCCAGTTCGAAGAACGCCTCCAGGGATTGCGTCAGTGCTTCGCCCTCGCCTGGCAGACCGCGCAATTCCTGAACGAAGTCTGGAAGGAGTGCCGGCCATACTCCGAGCGTTATCACCTCTTCCGCTTGCTGGCTCATCTCGCCAAATACTGGACAGCGGAATTTGCCGCGCAGACCGCCAAGTGGGGCATGGAGGTGCACGGCGGCCTGGGCGTGCTCGAGGAGTTCCGTGTGGAACGCTGGCTGCGTGAGGCCATGATTCTGGCCATCTGGGAGGGTACGGCCCACCGCCAATTACTGGACGCGTTGGAGGTGATCGAGCGCAAGCAGGCTCATCACGCCCTGCTTGCGTTTGCGGAGCAAGGTGCTGCCCGCCCCGATCTGCGTCAGATAGTGCGGGAGATTGACGCCCATTTGTCCCTGGGTGCCGAACCACGCGAGTACGGGTGGGAACCGCTGGGGAGGCGCCTGGCCCAAACCACGGCTGCCGCCCTGCTGGACGCGATGCCCGATCAGCGCAAATCGGCTCAGCGCACTAGCTGAGCGGCTCAATCCTCTTTGGCCAGAAAGTATCTGCGGATCATGTCAATAAACAGGGCTCGTGCCGGGCGGCTGTGCATTTCGCAGTAGCGGGCGATCACCCTGCGCTGCTGTTCGCCCAAGGTTAGAAATTCCAATCCATAGTTAGGATACTGGCTGTGCCGCACGGCGGCGCGAACCCGAATCATTCGCTCTGAGTTGGGGAAGTGTAGCTCCAGGGCCACAACGTCGCCCAGGGGGATGCGCCCCGGCAACACGCCCCCCAACCCTCCTTCCGAGACCACTGTGCAGCGGCCCTGCAGAGCTCTGACCTCGCGGTCTCCGACCACCGTCGCCACCATGGGCATATCTGCCGCGAATCTTGGAAAATGCCTTCTCATGTGGGTGTTCCAAAAACGCGTACTGCAGCAGGTACTATTATCGTTCGCAGTGGGCGCGCCCGAAACGTACGAAAGGCCCATTTGCTCCGGCGAAGTAGTACAGACTTAACCTCGTGCCACTCCTGCTTCATGCCTGTAAAGCCCACATTTTCTTTCACTTGCATTTTTTAGCCACAGGGCCGATATCCTGAAACCTATGAAACTCTGAAACCTCCCTTCCTACCCCAGCCGGGCGGCGATCCTCATATTCGGCGTACCACGCGCCTGCGCAATCTCGTCTTCATCCGTCCACCACCACTGGTCAGCCATGGCTTGCCTCCGTTGCGCATACTTAGATAAGGAAAATTCACTACTAGGTCAGCTACAAAACGAACCTGCATTGCTACTAGGCCGCGCTCCTCGCAGGTATCATGCTGTCACTAACGCCACTCAATTGGATACCCCAGGGAATAAATTTTGATCGGAGGTAGCAGTGTGTTGAAATCCCTTCTTGCAACTGCGCTCATCTGGTGTTTCGTAGGCCTGGGCAGCGCGCTGGCAGCCGACAATCAGATTCTTGCTGAGGTCCGGTTCTCGGGAGCGACCAGCGTGGAACGGAATGCCGGCGTCTGGGTTGACGGGCAGTACGTTGGTTATCTCGACGAACTCAAAGGAGACAAGCAGGTCCTGCTGCTTCCCGGCAAGCACGACTTTGCCGTTCGCCAGGCCGGGTACAAGGATTTCACCGAACAAACCGTGCTGGAACCGGGCCAGGTGGTCATGATGAAGGTCAGGCTGTTCAAGGACACCACTCTGCCCACTCCCACGGAAACCGCCGAGCTGAAAATTTCCGTCAAGCCGGGCCGGGCTGCTGTGTTCATTGATGACCGCTTCATCGGCCATGCCGATGAATTTGACGGGCTGGGACGCGGCCTGCTGGTCACTCCCGACAAGCACAAGGTGCGCATCGCTTTGCCCGGGTACCAGACCTTCGAAACCGAAGTCACGGTTCGTCCTCATCAGAAGCTGAAGATCGAGACCGAGTTGGTAAAAGGCAGCATCACGCAGGCGGGGCCGATGATCAGCCAGAAGTAACACACCAGCGCAGCAAAAACAGGCGGCGCCCTCACCAGGCGCCGCTGTTTTTTGCTACTAATTAGCCGCTCAAGACTAGCCAAAGCTCAGTAGCTGCTCAAACCCGACACTTCAAATCAGCCTTAGTATGCGTTTTTCTCAAGGTTGCTAAGCTCACACCCTGTGTCTGCTCAGCGCCAAAGGCGCGATATGTTAAAGCCCAGCACGGCAGTCCTGTGTGGCATACGCGCCCGGGAATTCCGAGCCCCGTAGGGGCGATACAATCTTTCCGGCCGCAACCCAGTGCTTAATCCCCCTGCACGAGAGCCACAGGGACCTGCTGGCCTAGGTGAGCAAGATTCTGGACCGCGACTCTCCTCGCCCACACCGGTATACCAGGGAACTGGCGGGGCGCCACCTCATCTTGTAGCCGCTGTACCGCCGGCGATCGAAGGAATCAGCAGCACCTCGTCGCCGTCGCGGAAGTGGTATTCGCTTCCTCCCAGGAAGCGAATGTCTTCCTCGTTAACATAAACGTTAAGAAAGCGGCGCAGCTGTCCCTGCTCGTCGCATATGTGCCGCCGCAGTTCGGGATAGCTCCGGCCTAAGAAGCCGAGCAGTTCGGGAAGGCTGCCCGCGCTGCAGGAAATTTGCCCCGCTCCGCTGGTGTGCTTGCGCAGCGGCGTGGGAATCAGAACCTGGATGCTCATGAGTGCGCTCCGTTGATGCTTATTTCGGGTGTCTACTTTCGACCGCCAAGAACGCAGTTTCAAGGTTTCTTAGGTTTCAAGGTTTCATCGAGATCTAGCGGAACTTGAAACTTGAAACTCGAAACGTGACACCTGCGAAACTTTGAAACTTTTGAAACTTTGAAACCTGGTCTTTTCACACTGCCACCGCCACCGCCTCATCCGCTATATGCTCCCGGAAGGCTGACAGCTTCGCCGGAATCGGCTCAGGAAGCTCGAGCTGTCCGTGCAGCGCTTCCACCGTTTTCAATCCATTGCCGGTGATGCAGAGCACGGTGGTCTCATTGGGGGAAATGCGGCCTTGCGCAAACAGCTTTTTGGCCGTGCCCACGGTTACGCCGCCCGCGGTTTCGGCGAACACGCCTTCCGTGGCTGCCAGCAGCTTCATGCCGTCAACCACTTCCTGGTCGGAAACGTCTTCCGCCCACCCGCCGCTGCCGGTGATGCTCTTGATCGCATAGTGCCCGTCAGCGGGATTGCCTATGGCCAGCGAACGCGCCAGGGTATTCGGTTTCTGCGGCTCGATATCGCTTTGCCCGCCCTTCACCGCCGTACTGATCGGAGAGCATCCCGTCGCCTGTGCCCCGAAGAACTTCACAGTTTTGGGTTCGACCAGGCCAATCTTCACCAGTTCATCAAATGCCTTTTTGATCTTTGTGATCAGCGAACCGCCGGCCATGGGTACCACCACGTTGTCAGGCAAGCGCCAGCCCAGTTGTTCGGCTATCTCATACCCCACCGTTTTCGAGCCTTCCGCATAATAGGCGCGCAAGTTCACGTTTACAAAACCCCAGTGGTAGGAGTCGGCAATTTGCGAGCACAACCGGTTTACCTGGTCGTAGTTGCCGGCTACCCGCACCAGGCGGGCGCCATAGACCTGGGTGTTGATCACCTTGGCTGTTTCCAGGTCGGCGGGAATCAGTACGCACGCGCGCAGCCCGGCGCGCGCCGCCTGGGCCGCCACCGCATTGGCCAGGTTCCCGGTGGAGGCGCAGCCCACCACCTCAAAACCGAAGCGCCGCGCCTGGGCTAGTGCCATGGCCACCACGCGATCCTTAAAACTCAGGGTAGGGAAGCAGAAGCAGTCGTTCTTGAGGAAGAGGCGCCGGGTGTGGAATTCGCGAGCCAGATGAGGGGCGGGGACCAGGGGGGTGAAGCCGATGGGCAATGTGCCTTCATATCCATCCGGGATCGGCAGCAGCTCTCGATATCGCCAGATGCCCGGAGCTCGCTGCGCGATCGCTTCCCGGGTCAGACATGTTCGGACGTCGTCATAATCGTAGATCACTTCCAGGGGAGAAAAACATTCCTCGCACACCGCCGAGGGCCGGTTGCCGGCGCTTGTTCGGCATTCCCGGCACTGCAGTTCGTATCTCTCTGTCATTGGTTCCTCATCACAGCAACTTGGGATTTCGTACCGCTGGTAACCCGGCAAATGGCTCGGACGCGCGGCCCGTGCCTCCGTCAAGAACTCGAGACAATGGACATGCGCAAAGGCGGCTCCGCCAGCAGTCCGGTTTGCTGCGCGTGGCGCAAGGCTTTCTCCACCGCCTGGGTGGCACACTCCTCCACCGCCAGCGCCAGGCTGGGCCGGCGGTCCTGCGGGTCGGGATGGTGCAGCAAGCCACGCAGGCCAACGCCACCGGCGGTCAGAGCGCGGCGCAGGGAAGCGACTGCGTCCGTCTTCTCCGCCGGCACCACCCGCACATAGTGGCGGCAGCGGAAATCATTGCTTACTGGCACCGTCACCAGGGCGGGTCCGGAGACAGCCGCCGGACGCGATTCCGCCACCGCCAGCAGGTCGGACACCACCGCCACCGCCGTGGGCGCTCCACCCGCGCCCGCCCCGGCAAACACCGTCTCGCCGCCATACTTGCCGGTGGTGACCAGCACATTCTGGTTGTTGCGTGCGGCGCCCAGCGGCGAGTCAGCGCTCACCAGCGCGGGCCCGACCTCCGCCAGCAGCGCGCCCGCTTTCAGTTCTGCGCGCGCCACCTGGCGGATGGTGCAGCCCAGTTCGCGCGCATAGCGGAAGTCGGCCGGCCTCACATCCAGCACCGATTGTGCCGCAATCTGTTCCGGATCAACCTGCAGGTGAAATCCGGTGCGCACCAGGATAGCCAGCTTGGCGCGCGCGTCCAGGCCGTCCACGTCATCGCTGGGGTCAGCCTCGGCGTAGCCTCGCTGCTGCGCTTCCTTTAGCGCCGCCTGCAGCGTCACCCCGCGGCTCTCCATGGCGTGGAGAATGTAGTTGCAGGTGCCGTTGAGGATGCCGCACAGCTGCAGCAGGCGATCGCCGCTCAGCCCGGGGCTTACCCCGCACAGTACCGGCACGCCTCCGGCCACGGCGGCGCCGAATTCCAGCCGGCAACCCCGCCGCCGCGCCAGCTCCAGCAGCTCCGGGCCATGCGCCGCAATCAGCTTCTTGTTGGCGGTTACCACGGACTTTCCCAGCAACAACGCCCGCTTCGCCCAGGTATAGGCCGGCTCGATTCCGCCCGCCAGCTCCAGCACCACGTCGGCATCGGACGCCAACACTTGTTCAATGTCGTCGGTCCAGCGTACCTGGGGCGAAACCCAGGGCACGCGCTTGCGGTCCACCCGGCGGTTGTAAATCAATTCCAGGCGCAGTTGTGGGAATGAGCCGCCCTGAAGAATGGTAGCCACCGCGCGTCCCACGGTACCGAAGCCCAAAAGCGCGATCCGGCACGGGGACTGCGTCGCCAGGGGGCGCGCCGGCTGTTCGGAAAGCTCAAAAGCGGGACTGGCGTTCATTGCACACCTGCCTGGGAGAGTTCCTTTTCCGGCTGCCCGGCGGCGGGGAAAAACAGGCTGTGCAGGCGCCGCACCGATTCCGCTGCCCGGTCTTCGTCCACCACCAGCGTAAGATTGCGCTCGCCTTCGCCGGGGCAGGCGAGGCGGACTTCAATGCCGCTCAAAGCGCGGAAAATCTGTCCCACCAGTTGGGTGCGGCGGCCGATGCGGTCGCCGAATATTCGCACAATTGCCTTGTGATTTTCGCCTTGCACTTCCGCCACGTCTTCGAGGGCGCGCTGCATCTGGCGCACCGCCTGCTTGGAGTCCGTAAGCAGAACCACGCTGTGCCGCGAAAGCGAGCACAAGTGGAGGCCGTGGCCTTCGCAGGCCTGCAGAACCTGGCTCAGGGTTTGGGCATCGGCCTGGCGCCGCAAACGGGCCTCCACAATCACTACCCCGCGCTTGGCAGTGATGGCCCGTACCGCCGGTTGCGCCCCTTCCGACACAATGCGCGTGCCCCGGCTCTGCGGCCGGCGTGAGTTGCGCACGTATACGGGAATGTTCTTTTCCGTGGCCGGCAGCAGCGTGGCCGGATGCAGCACCTTGGCTCCCGCCTGCGCCAGTTCCGCCGCTTCCGCGAAGCTGATGCTGGGGATGAGGCGGGCATCGGGGCAGAGCCGCGGGTCGGCGGTCATGATGCCGTCCACATCGGTCCATATCTCCAGCGCGCCGGCGTCCAGCCCGGCGGCCACCAACGCGGCGGAAAAATCCGATCCTCCCCGGCCCAAGGTGGTGGGCGTGCCGTCAACCGTGGCGCCGATAAAGCCGCCCAGCACCGGCACTTGTCCGCTCTCCAGCAGTGGCGAAACACGCTGGCACAAGCGCAGGTCCGTTTCCTCGCGCAGTGGCGCCGCGCAACCATGGGCCTCATCGGTAACCATACATTCGCGCGCGTCCACCCACGCGGCATCGCTGCCCTGCGCCCGTAAAGCGTCAGACAGCAGACGGCTGGAGAGGAGTTCTCCCCTTCCCACCAGGCGGTCGGCGGTGCGCGGGCTGAATTCCCCCAGCGCGGCTACCCCCTGCAGCACCTTCTCCGCTTCCTCACACTCGCTCTGCAGGTAACTTTGGAACGCACCGGCTAGGGCTCCCGGCAGCAACTCTCCCGCCATGCGGCTATGCCGTTCCTGGACGTTCCGGAGAGTCTCCCGCGCTGCGGCCAGCTGCCCGTTTGCAGCCTGCTCCCCGGCAGTCAGAAGCTGATCTGTTACCCCGGCCAGGGCACTCACAACCACCACTACAGGTTGATTTCGTTGCGCCACAATGCCGATAACCCGGCGCAGCGCGGCGCTATCCTCTACCGAAGTGCCGCCAAACTTCAGCACTACGGTCCCTGATAGGCGCCCTTGCCCGCCTTGCGCTCCCTTTTCTGCTGCCTTGGACATCTTTGCCATCCTTCCGGCTCCCCCGAATTTCGACGCCAATAAAAAACCCACCGCCAGATTTCGCTTCTGGCGGTGGGTTTGGGTATCTATAAGTGCTGTTTAGCTTACCCGGCTCCCTCCTCCAGAAGCACACTAATTCGCATGGCCATGGTTGTCATGGGCATTGTGCAGACCGTGTTCTGGATGAGGGACCTCATGAAAGCGTACGCCACTATAACCAACAATGGCCGATCCGGTCAAGCCCGGCGGCAGAACTGGAGATGACCTTGGTACTCGCCGGACTTGCGCCCTGTTCAAACGCTGGCTGCCCTGGCAATCCGTGTCCGTCGGATTGCAGTTGATATCAACATGTGTCGGCTGTCACAGTCACCTGTGGCCGCCGTCACCGAGGCAGGCGGCGGGGCACGCAAGAATGAGGCATCGGTTGGCTGGACCGCAGTGGTGATGTCCGTGAAAGTTCGTATTGCTATCTTCCTGGGCTTGGTAGTTGGATTGTGCGCGCCTGCGCCGGTGGCCGCGGCCGACAATCCGAATCCCCATAATCCGAGCGGGCCCAAAGTCCTGGTCATGAACGCCTCGCAAATCCAGGATCTCAAGAAGCGCGCCCAGGCCGGCGAACCCGATGCCCAATACATTTTGGGTGCTGCCTACCGCAGCGGTGGTCCCATCCTGGCCAAAGATCTAGCCGCCACCGTGCAGTGGTGGCAAAAGGCGGCTTCGCAGGGTCATCCTGGCGCGCAAAACGGTTTGGGCTCCATGTACCAGAATGGCGAAGGGGTGGCGCAGGACTTTTTCCAGGCTGCCAGGTGGTATCGCCTGGCCGCTGAACAGGGCGATGCCGCTGCCCAGAATAACTTGGGCGGTCTTTACTTCTCCGGCCGGGGAGTTCACCGCAGCTACAGCCGCGCGTTTGACTGGGTCCGCAAGGCTGCCATGCAGGGATTGGCCACCGCCCAGCACGGCTTGGCCATCATGTACCACCACGGCAGAGGTACCAGCCGGAATCTGGCGGAAGCGCTCAATCTTTACCGCCAGGCTGCGCTGCAGGGCGTGCCGCCGGCAC
>DASVBI010000746.1:0-7227 GCA_036375915.1 Terriglobales bacterium
GGCTGTAGCAAAGGAAGAGGGAAGACCTCGTGCTCGAAGGCGCGAAAAACGTCTCCGGAGACGGTTAGCGTGTTGGCCCGGCGTTGCCAGTCGCCGACAAAGCCCATGTGTCCTACTTGCCAGGAGTCGAAGGCGTCCGGCCCCGGCATTTGCAGCCCAGGGGAATCGCCCCAGCGGTTGTACCGGCCGTACAGCCGGTATGCGAACTCCTTGCCGGCTAAAGCGCCGTAGCGGACGGCGCCTGATGCGTAAGCCTGGGACCCACCCGCCGCGGTCACCAGCCCTCCCTGGGTATCCCGGGCGCGTTTAGTGATGATGTTGATCACCCCGTTCATGGCATTGGCGCCCCACATGGTGCCGCCCGGCCCGCGGATCACTTCGATGCGGTCAATGTCCTCCAGCACCAGGTCGCGAATTTCCCAGAAGACCCCGCCAAAGATGGGACTGTAAACGGTGCGTCCGTCAATCAGAACCAGCAGCTTGTCGGCATATCGGTAATCAAAGCCGCGAATAGTAATAGCCCAGGAGTTAGCGCTGATGCGCGCCACTTGCACGCCCGGAGCCAGGCGCAGGGCTTCGGGCACGCTGGTCACTCCGGAACGGCGAATTTCTTCCTGAGTAATGACGTACACCGCCGCGGCGGTATCCACCAGGGCCTGCTCTTTTTTGCCGGCGGAGATGATTGTGATCTGCATCAACTGCTCAATGCTCATCTCGCCCAAGTCGGGCTGGGATTGCTGGGCGAGGCCTGTTGCGGGCAACAGGAACGCCAGCCACCAGCAGGCCAGCCAGATCCTGGCACGCCACACGGATTGCCTAGCGAGACGAACACACATGCTGGCGCCGACCGTCCATGAGAAAAGAGAGACGATGGCTTCATGCTAGAAGGGAAGTAGGTTTGCGGCGCTGGCAGAGGGGCCGCACGCGAGGACGATGCTTTCCGCAAATCGGCCCCGTTCCGGAATGGATTGCACAAAAGGTAGTAGGCGCAACCGGGCGTGCACGCCTGGCCCGCCCCTATTCGTCTAGTCCGTGCTGGCGGCGCTGGCGGCTTCGGGAATCGCCGGACAGATAACAGGCGTTTCGTTTATTTATCAGCTACTTGCATTGCATGCCAGAACAGCAGATGGGCACCAGATGAGGGGCAAGAGCTGAACAACAGCATAAGCACGCTGGCGCTTCTCCCCACATGGCGGAGGGTGATAATCTAGGTAAGCTCGCTGAGCGGGAGTAGTTCAGCGGTAGAACGCCAGCTTCCCAAGCTGGATGTCGCGGGTTCGATCCCCGTCTCCCGCTCCATCTTTCCAAGCACTTGCAGACTTCCCGTTCTGACGTGTGTGTTCAGTTGTGTTCAAAACCCTTGCCGCTTTCACAGTATTCGCTCCGTCAGCAGTTTTTCGCCCGCCATGTTCGTCGCCGGAAAGTCGCTGCTGGGCCTGGTCAGGCGAGCGTCGAACCCGTGTATCAGATTGCCTTCCAAACCGGCATCGCCAGTCCCTTCACGAAACGCTGTGATGTTGCTCACTGCAAGAACTATTTGCGCGAGGTAAGAGTTGTTCTATTGGAACGACTGGAGGGGTTTTCCTTCGCGCTCATCGCCGTGGGTGTGACCACAACAATCGCCACCAACGCCTCCGCAATGTCGGCACATTCCGACGCACATCAGCACGCAAACCAGCATCATTGCGAGGGGCACCAACAGAAATAGCCAGCCCCAATGGAACCAGAGCCACATAGAAACCTCCTTTTCAGCCCTGCAGGACGAAATGGACGGGAAAAGAGATACAAACGGGCGTGTTTGTAACCGGCAGATCAGATACGACGCATGGCCGATTTGCTTTGTGTCGAGGATCACTGACTGGCTATCAGGCGCAGGTATACAGTTTGAGTTGGATTTGGAACCGTGCTTATGCCCATGTCGGTGCCCACAATAGAGGAAATGGAGGAGCACCGCCCTGCCGTGACACGATACATCCGCTACCTCGTTCGGAATGCTGCCGAAGCTGAAGACCTTGCCCAGGAGGCGTTCCTGCGTGCCCATCGCCAGCGGAGCACGCTACGTGACCCGGCGGCGTTAGCAAGCTGGCTTTACCAAATTGCGACACACATCAGCATTGACCGTATGCGGCAGCGAGCGCGGACGCTTCAGCAGCAGGTTGACACGCCAGTTGAAGACTTGCCGATAGCCGACCGAAATCGGCCGTCTCCGTTCACGATTGTCCAGCAAACGGAGATGAGCGAATGCGTGCAGCGGTACATTGCCGATTTGTCCGATGCGTACAAGGCGGTGCTGCTACTTCATGACGCTGACGGATTGACCGCCGACGAGATTGCACACCTGCTCCAGCTTCCCCTGACCACGGTCAAGATGCGCCTGCATCGCGCCCGAAGGCAGATACAGACTGCCTTGGACAGAGCCTGCGCGTTCGGACGCGATGAGCGCGGTGTGTTCATCTGTGAGCCGAAGTCGGATCGCAAATAACCGCAATAGATTGGCCGCATCAGTGCCCGACCGCTTGTCCGGCCCGATCTTGTGTGCTCGTGTGCTGCACCCCGCCACAGCAAGACCAGCCGCGACCAGCGTGGGAAGTTGACACCGAATCTTTCTGAAGCATCATCTTCAGGAGAATACCGGCTCCGACCACGATCATCGCAATGGCGATGAGCGGCATCTTCACACCAGAGAACTCGCTCAAGCCTATCGTTAATGCGATGATTCCTGCGATCAGGCCGAAGCCGCTCATTTTGATCCCATTGAAATAGCGAATGGCATTGAGTCCCAGCAGGATAAGCCCAGCAGCGATCAGCCAACTGCCATGTGGAACTTGGCTTTCGGGTAGCAGCCAGATTGTGCCGATGACGACCAGCAGCGCTCCCCAGCCGAACCCCTCCAGACGCTTGTTCAAGGCCATCTTTCTTGTATTCTCATCAACTGAAACTTGATTGTTTTGAGTGGTCATAACAGCCTCCAACGAAGACTCGTCCGAACCCCATCAAGTGGCTCGACCGCCCGTCTTTTCTACTAGTGCAGGACGAATGATCCGCGAAAAAAGATACAGGCCCCATGTGCGTGGCATCACCTGCTTGCGCTGGGCATTGCGTCCCGCAAACTCCTCAGTGAGGCGAGCCATCGGACCAAACCCAAGAAGACAGCCGGAACCGGGCAGCCCTCGTCAGCCCTTCCGCTAGAAATCGCGGAAAAGAACCTGACTCACTGCTACTACCTGGCCCTCCGCTGCTGCCAGCACGGCGAGATCCGCATCGGCACCGACCAGGAGCCCGCTGATCACTACGCTGCCCCGGCACCCAGTAAGGCACTTGTCGGCTTAGGCAGCGGAGCCACGATACAAGTATCTGTCCTTCCCTTGAGATAGTGTGTCGGCTCCGGAGCTAGCAGCCAGTTGTCGCTGGAGTTTGCCTACCGCGGCCTGTGCCTCAGCCGACTGGTAACACCGTACGTCAGCGGCTGGTACGAAAAAGGCGTCAGCCAGGCATATGTTAATCGCGGGATGGGCACCATCATTCCGCCCATTCGCGTGGGGGCGAGGCCAGAGATCACCGTTCTCGAATTGACCCGCGCCTGATTTGCCCGCTTGTTTTTCAACTCACGGAAGAACGATTTTGGAGCCGCCGCGCCATGTCTGAGTGGCACTGAACTGCCGACCAAGAGGACGCTTTCAAAATAACTGTTAATAAATCCGCGTATCACTCTTTAGGCCGCAACAGAGATAGCGCAGATTTCTGAACCACAAATACTCCTTTATCCCGATGGTTCGTTAAAGCTGCAGAAGGTAAGCCGGGCGTTGCAGGCGTGACTTCAACCAAGGGCCGTCTTATAGGAGCAACGCCCGGCGATGCGTGCATGCATCCTCTCGCCTGGCCAGTCATGACAGGAATACCGCTGGGGTCGTAGACGCCTTCTACTTTAGTGGTAGAGAGCTCGGTCGCGCCCCTCTTCCCTAGTCATGCGGCCCTGGGTATGATTAGCTATGGCTCGCGGTCTGCGGTTTTGGGTGATTCTCACCTCCGTGGCTGGGTTCGTCCTTCTAGGTGTAGTCAGCTGGGTTTCCTACCACACCACTCGAGAATTGATCGCCGCCAATCAGCGCCTCACGGAAAAGCGAAAAGCGATTGAAGAACTCACCTCCCTGCACCTGCTGCTGGACGATGCGGAATCCAGTTCGCGGGGATATGCTCTAACCGGGAGCCCGGAATACCTGCACACCTACAGTCTGGCCCTGGCGCAACTAGACTCAACCCGCCAGATCGTGCGCCATGACTTCTCTTCCACTGCCAGCCACCGTCGCGGTTTGGCAGAACTGGACGCTCTAATCGACGCACGCCTTACTGTTATGCAGGAACTGATCCGGGCGCGGCAGGAGCAGGGGTTCTTCGCCGCAGTTGATATTGTGCAGTCGGACCGAAGCAGGAAGCTGACGGACCAAATCAGGCGGCGAATTGTGGTCATGCAGAATGAAGAACACAATGACCTCCTGGATCGAGAGCAGGAGTCGCGCCAGAGGGCGCATAGCACCACCTCCGCGGTAACGCTGGCCAGCGGCGTTGGCCTGGTGCTCCTGGTGGCCGCCTTGCTGTTCATCAATCGTTTGCTGCGCCACCGAGAGCGCGTTCAGGCGGCGCTCCATAATGCCGAACGCGTGCAGCGCGCCATTCTGAACAGCGCGAATCACAGCATGATCTCGACCGATGTCACCGGCCGCATTCTCACCACCAACGCCGCCGCGCAGAAGTGGCTGCACTACTCACAGAAGGAACTCATAGGCGCGAGTATCTGCGTCCTGCACGATAGCAGGGAACTGCAAGCCCGCGCCGAAGGACTGGGGAAGGCCATGGGGATGACGATACCCTCTGACTTCCAGGCGCTTATTGAAAAGGCCAAATACGGTGTCCCGGACTCGATTGAGTGCAGTTACGTCCGCAAAAACGGCGAACGGTTCCCAGTCTCTCTGTCCGTCACCGCCCTGCGCAACGAAGCCGGTGAGCTCTCAGGTTATCTCATGATCGCCACCGACATCAGCGAACGGCGCAAGGTCGAACGCATGAAGGATGAGTTCGTTTCTGTGGTCAGCCATGAGTTGCGCACACCACTCACGTCAATAAAGGGTGCGCTTGGCTTGCTTGCTGGCGGTGCCGTAGGCACGCTGCCTGAATCCGGCAGAAGGATGCTGCAGCTTGCCCTCAATAACACCGAGAGACTCACACGGCTGGTCAACGACATTCTGGACCTTGATCGAATCGAATCCGGCAGATTGGCGTTGCACAAAGAAACATGCGCCGTGGCCGCCCTGATGCGGGAATCAGCCAGTTCCGTGCGGGTACTGGCAGAGTCCGCGCATGTAGTTGTGGAGGCGGTGCCCGCTGGACACGCGGTGGAGGTTGATTCCGGCCGAATGGTGCAGGTGTTCGTGAACCTGCTGGGAAATGCCATCAAGTTTTCATCGCCGGGCAGCAAGGTCGTGTTTGCCGCTGAAACCCGAGGCGACACTATCATTTTTACCGTAAAAGATCGGGGCCGGGGGATTCCAGCGGATAAGTTGGACAGGGTGTTTGAACGATTCGAACAGGTAGATGCCTCCGACTCTCGAGAGAAGGGCGGGAGTGGGCTCGGATTGGCTATTTGCCGGGGGATCGTGCAGCAACATGGGGGCCGCATCTGGGCGGAGAGCGAGCTGGGCCTGGGCAGCACGTTCAGCGTGGAGCTGCCGTTAGCTGTCTCGGAGCCAGTCGCAGCGCGCGCTTAGGCCAAAAACCATGGGCAAAACAGTGCTCATCATTGACGACGAAGCCGACATCCGGGAAGTCGCCACCGCCAGCCTGCAGCTGGTGGGAGGGTTCATCGTGCTTACGGCAGCCTCAGGTCAGCACGGCATCGCTGTGGCTCGCCAGGAGAAGCCGGATGCCATTGTTCTCGACCTGATGATGCCGGAAATGGACGGCTGCGAAGTCTTGCTCCAACTCAAAAACGATCCCGAAATCAGAGATATTCCTGTTGTGTTGCTCACCGCCAAGGTCCAGGGAATGAAAAAAGAAATGGCGCAAGCAGCGGGAGCGGCGGGCGTGCTGATGAAGCCCTTCGATCCCATGCTCTTGCCCGCTCAGCTCAGTGAAATCTTGGGATGGGCAGACGTTGATCGGGAGCACGCATAAGATGCAAGAACATCCAGATCAGGCACGGGTTCACGCTGCCCTGCAGCGCGTGTGGCGGCAAGTGGAGCCGGAGATCCAGCGGCGCCTGACCACGCTGGAAGAAGCCGGCAAGGCACTGCAGGCTGGGCCAATGGATGAGGGATGCAGACACGAGGCGATTGACGCTGCCCACAAATTGGCCGGCTCACTGGGAATGTTTGGATTTGCAGCAGCTTCGGCCTGGGCCAGTGAGATTGAAAGCTTGCTGGAAATTCCCGGTGCCATTAGCGGCGAGCAGTTTAATGGCTTTATGGAGAGGCTGCGGGTTGAAGTAAACCGTGATCGGAATGAACAGGCAGGCGGAAGCGACGAAGGCAGCGATGAGTAAGCCTGTCCAGGTGTTGCTGGCGGATGACGATCCGATTGTCCGGCAGGCAGTGCGCTCGGTTCTGGACGCGGCCGGCGGCTTCTCTATTATGGCCGAGGCGGAGGATGGCCAAGTGGCTGCCGATCTCCTCCAAAAATGCTCTCCCGACGTCCTGCTGCTCGACTTGTTGATGCCCCGTCTCCCTGGTCTCGAGGCGCTGCGCGCGCTGGCAAGCTCGGCGATCGAAGTGCGTATCCTGCTGCTTTGCTCTGCCATAACCAACAAGCAGGTGCTAGAGGCCCTGCAATTGGGAGCCCGAGGAGTTGTCCTTAAGAGCAAGGTAGCGGAACTGGTGCCTGCAATTGAGGCCGTTCTCTCCGGCCGCTACTGGATCGAGGGACAAAAAATATCGAATGTCGTGCAGGTTGTCGAGCGGTTGTCGCACGCTGTTAAGAGAGAGTGTGCCCCGGTAAATCGCTATCAGTTGACAGCGCGGGAAATCGAGATCGTAAACCTAATCACTCAGGGATGCATGAACCGCGACATCGCACAGTCACTCTCGATTTCTGAGCAAACCGTGAAGCGTCATCTCACCAACATTTTCAACAAGGCGGGAATGTCAAATCGCCTCGAACTGGCCCTGTTCGCGATTGAACATGGACTAGCGCGGAGCTGAATTCGTTCCCAACTGCCGGCTCGCCGAGGAGTGCCGC
>DASVBI010000342.1:0-4227 GCA_036375915.1 Terriglobales bacterium
CCCGTGAGCGCAGACCACGGTGCCCCCGCCCACGTTAAGGGGCGAGCATACCCATTCCTCCACCTGAAGGGCCTCCGCGCCTACTGCGGCGCAGACGATATCCACCATGGCATCCACCGCGCCCACTTCGTGAAAATGAACCTTTTCGACTGGCACGTGGTGGATTTTGGCTTCCGCCGCCCCCAGATTTTCAAAAATGGCGATGGCGGTGCTCTTAGCACCCTCGGAAATTTCCTTGGCCGCTCCGACGATCTCGCGAATTTCCTTCAGCCCCCGCCCATGCCCATGCTCGTGGTTGTGCTCGTGGCTGTGCTCGTGCGCCGTTCCCCGACTCCCGGTTTTGGACTCCCGCCTTCTGCTTTCAAACTCTTCGCGCGGCAAGTCCTTCTCGCCGTGGGAGTAAACATCCACCTTGGTGGCGGAAATGCCGCTGCGCATGACCCGGGAAATCTCCAGCCGGGCGCCCACCCCCAAGGCCTTGACGGTCTTCTCCAGCAGCTCCGCGGGCACGCCCGCGTCCAGCAGCGCGCCCAGAAACATGTCGCCGCTGATGCCGGAGAAGCAATCAAGGTAGGCAATGCGCATAGCTATCTGGCGAAAATCCGGAGGATTACCGAAACCTTCATCATAGGGAAGCCCACAGTTGGCGTCAAACCGTGGCCGCGGCAGGGCTTTGTTATAATCACTGTTTTCTCAATCATTTACGGACTCATCTTCACTTGTATAAGCAACTCCAGCAGCGCCTGTCGGAGCACGTGCGGGCCTTCTTGCGCCGCCACTATGACTTGGACCTTCCCAGCCTGGTGATTGAGCAGCCGCCCCGGGTGGAATTGGGGGAATACGCCCTGCCGCTGGCCTTTGAATTAGCCAAAAAGCTGCGCCAACCGCCGCGCAAAATCGCGGAAGAAATCGTTGCCGGGCTCGGTCCCATCGAGGGCTTTGAAAAGCTGGAGCTGGCCGGGGCCGGCTACATCAACGCCCGGGTGGACCGGGGAGCGATGGCGCGCGCGCTGGCCGAAGGTCAGGGGATGGAGGCTGAGCCCCAGCCGGGCAAAATTCTGGTGGAGCACACCAGCATCAATCCCAACAAGGCGGCGCACATCGGGCATCTGCGCAACGCGATTCTGGGTGACACCTTCGTGCGCCTGCTGCGGGCCGCCGGCAACACGGTGGACATCCAGAACTATATTGACAACACCGGCGTGCAGGTGGCCGACGTGGTGGTGGGCTTCACCCACCTGGAGAAAAAGTCCAAGTCTGACGTGGAGGCCCTCATCGCGGCGCCCAAGCCGCGCTTCGACTACTACTGCTGGGACCTCTACGCGCGCGTCTCGCAGTGGTACGAGCAGGACAAAAAGAATCTGGAGGCGCGCGGCCAGGCGCTGCACGCCATCGAGCAGGGCGGCAACCAGCCGGCGGAGATGGCGGAACTGATTTCCACCGCCATTATCAAGCTCCACCTCGAGACCATGGAGCGGCTGGAGATCGAGTATGACTTCCTGCCGCGGGAAAGCGAAATTCTCCACCTGCACTTCTGGGAGGCGGCGTTCCAGAAACTGAAAGAGCACGGCGTGCTTTACCACGAAACCCAGGGCAAGAACGCCGGCTGCTGGGTGATGAAGCGCGCCAGGGCGGCGGCCGCGGCACCGGCTGAGAGCACGGAAGAAGACCAGAAAGTCATTGTGCGTTCCAACGGCACGGTGGGATACGTGGGCAAGGACATCGCCTACCACCTGTGGAAGTTCGGCCTGCTGGGGCGCGACTTCGGCTACCGCGAGTTCTACCGCTATCCCAATGGGCGCCACTGCTGGGTTTCCAGCGATTACGAGCACGGCCAGCCCAACCATCCTCATTTCGGCGACGTGAGCGCCATCTACAACGTGATTGACGCGCGCCAGGCGGAAGCCCAGAACACGGTGGTGGAGGCGCTGCGCGGCATGGGTTACACCCAACAGGCCGGCCACTATACCCATTTTTCCTACGAGATGGTGGCCCTGACCCCGCGCTGCGCTCAGGAGTTGGGCTACACCCTTTCCGAGGATGAGTGGGGCAAGGCTTACATCGAAGTTTCCGGGCGGCGCGGCTTCGGGGTAAAGGCGGACGACCTGATGGACGCGCTGATTACTTCGGCGCGCAAGGAGGTGGACGCGCGCCACGCCGAGTTGAGCGGGGAAGAGCGCCAAACCATCGCCCGGCAGATCGCCATGGGGGCGCTGCGCTACTTCATGCTCAAGTTCACCAAAAACTCGGTGATCGCCTTCGACTTCAAGGACGCGCTCAGCTTCGAGGGTGATACCGGCCCCTACGCGCAGTACGCGGTGGTGCGGGCCAGCAACATTTTCCGCAAGGCGGGAGTGGAGCCGGAGCAGGTAAAACCGGCGGAGGTGGACTTCGGCAAGTACCTGCGGGGCGAGGCGGGCAACGAAATCTGGGAGCTGTGGCTGGCGGCGGCCAGGACCTCGCAGGTGGTGGAGCAGTGCATCGCCACTACGGAGCCGGCCTACGCCGCCAAACATGCCTTCCAGCTGGCCCAGCTGTTCAGCAACTTCTACCACCGGCACCGCATTATCGGGGAGCCCGATGAGGCGCGGCAGAAATTTCTGTTCGCCACCGCCGCCGTGGTGCGCCGCGAGCTCACGCAGGTGCTGGCCCTGATGGGCATCAGCGTGCCGTCGGTGATGTGATTTCCGCTACAGAGGACACAGAGGGTTGGGAGCGGAATCGAGCTTGACCGGGCAGGGGCCCGAGGGTTCCGTCGGGTGCCCCACATTTGCCCGCATGGAAAAGTAGTCCGAGCCCTCAGGAACTGTGGCGCGGGCAAACGTGGGGAAGTTCACCGATGCCGGCGTTTGCCCTCAGTCGGCGGGCACTTCTTCCGCCTTGGGCTGCTCTTTGCTCAACGCAGGCTGCTGGTAGAGGCCCTTGTCGAGCATGGTTTCGACCACGCGGCGGCGAATCTGGTCGTGATCGGCGTGCCGCCCGGGATGCTTCTCCAGCCCCAGGTTCTTGGGATACACCGGCTGCTCGTAGATGCAGCGGAACTGCTCGGTGCGCAAGTCGCGCAGCCAGTTGCCCCACAGGGAGCGCGCGCGGTACTGGCGCAACGCCTCCACGTCAATAATGCCGCCGGCATAAGAAGGCCCAGCGCCGTAATTGTGCTCGGAGATAATGCGGCCCTGATAGTCCACAATCATGGATTTTCCGCCAAAGGTATCGAGCGCGTCGGTGGACTCGGGCAGCAGGTAGTAGTTTGCCGGATTGGGGGCCACCACGTAGCAGGTATTGTCCAGGGCGCGGGCGCGGTTCTGGATTTCCCAAAGTCCGTTGGCGACATAAGGCTCGGGATAGGCGGGGCGATAGATGATCTCCGCGCCATTCATGGCCAGCCCGCGCGCGGTTTCGGGGAAAGAGCCTTCCATGCAAATGTTGCAGCCAATGCGGCCAATCTCGGTGTCGGCCACCGGGAAGAAGGCGTCGAGGCCGTCGCCGTAGAGCCTCACCCACTCGTCCCACACGTCGTGCGGCACGGTGGAATGTTCGCGGGCGAAGACTTGCAGCTTGTAGTGAGTGTGAATGACCTTGCCCGTGGGCGCGATGATGAAGGCCGCATTGAAGAACTTCTTGGGAAACGCGGGATGCTTCACCTTGGCCTGGGCGATGATGTAGGCGTTGTGCTGTTCCGCCTTGCGCCCCAAAGCCTGGGTCTCTTCTCCGGGAATGTCGAGCGCCAGTTCGTCCACGTACTTTTCGTGGTCCCAGTCGAACACCTCGTCGGTGAAGCCCTGCAGGCAGCCCTCAGGCACGCAGATGAGGCGAACCGGCAGGTCAATGGAGCTGAGCCATACGGCGGCGTCAATCAGCTCGGAAATGTGGCGGATATTGGTCATGACTTCAGAACGCTTGCGGCATCCCCGCATAGTGGGCTGCAGGGCTAACGCCATATATTGCTCAATCATTGAATTTGCCCCCTTGACTGGTTGGCTCGCGATTGAAGCACCCGAGCTTGCAATGGGCAGCTATTCAATACCCCGGCTGGGAAGGTGTCAATCGCATTGCGGAGGAAACTGTGTGGGTTCAAAGAATGGAAGGTAAAAAGCGGGTCCTTCGCTCGGGTGCGCTTCTGTCCGCCGCGCCCGAGCTCAGGATGACATTCGCAGAAGTTGCAGCTGCCGGCCAGCTAAATGCCGGGCACCCACTCAAGCCAAAAGAAGGCTTGAGTGGGCCACC
>DASVBI010000730.1:0-2553 GCA_036375915.1 Terriglobales bacterium
CTTTCTTCACTCAGCAGGGGAGCGACCACACGCAGGGCCTCCACTTCCATCTGGACTTGCCGAAGCTGGGCTTCTTTTTCTCGCAAAACTTCATAAACATTCTTCATCAGTGCTGGTCCTCTCGCGGGAAACTGGGGATGGTGAAATGAATGAACGCATCTTAGCTGCGTTGCGAGGGCAAGTAAAGACCCATCTCGCGCAGGTTTCCACACAAAGACGCATTTCCCTTTTTGGGCGATAATAGTCGGCGGTGAACTCGAAGCTGAAAACCCGCTTCGCGCTGCTCGCCGCATTTCTGCTGCTGGCTTCCGCCATCTGCCCGGCAGACGACGCAACCGCCGCTCCATCCAGCCCTCAGCCCGGGAGGCGTGCCATGAGCTTTGTCCTCGAAACCAAGGCATTTCCCAAGGGTGGCGAGATTCCCCGCAAGTACACCTGCAGCGGCGAGGACGTTTCTCCAGGTCTTTCCTGGAGCGGAGCGCCGCGGGGCGCCAGGAGTTTTGTCCTCAGCGTTGAGGATCCTGACGCTCCTTCCGGCACCTTCACCCACTGGATCGTCTATGACCTGCCCCCCGGCGCGCATCAACTGCCGGAGAACGTTCCCAAAACCGGCGACCTGAGCGACGGCGGCCATCAGGGCCGCAATGATTTTCGCCGCCTTGGCTATGGTGGCCCTTGCCCGCCACCAGGCAAGCCTCACCGCTACTTCTTCAAGGTCTTCGCCCTCGACTCCACCCTCAACTTGCCCGCCGGTGCTTCCAGACAGGAGGTGGAACAGGCTATGCATGGGCACCTGCTCGCCCAGGCCGAACTCATGGGCAAGTTCGCCCGCTAACCGAAATCGGCCCCGGAGACACAGAGCTCACAGGGATGTCTTGCGGATGGTGAAAGAGGAGCCGCCTCCTCCGGAACCTAGCCTCTTCCCGCCGTGGGCCCGCGTGTTCTCCATCACTTCCCTGCGTGCGCCCAATCACCGAATCGCCGCCCCCGCCAACCGACAATGGCCCTAGGGGTTTTCTGCCCGGCGTCGCGCTTGCCGCGACCCGGCGGAAGCGGAGGAATTTATGCCTATTTCCAAGCAAGAGGCGCTGGATTACCACTGCGGGGCGCGACCCGGCAAAATCGAGGTCACACCCAGCAAGCCCTGTCGCACTCAGCGTGATTTGAGCCTGGCCTACACGCCCGGTGTCGCCGAACCCTGCCTGGCAATTCAAAAAAATCCCCACGACGCCTTCAAATACACCAGCCGCGGCAATCTTGTGGCCGTGGTGAGCAACGGCACCGCCGTGCTTGGCCTGGGCCACATCGGCGCCCTCGCCGGCAAGCCCGTCATGGAGGGCAAGGGCGTCCTCTTCAAGCGCTTTGCCGATATTGATGTCTTCGACCTGGAAGTGGACAGCACCAAACCGGAAGAGGTGATTCGCCTTTGCCAGTTGCTGGAGCCCACCTTCGGCGCCATCAACCTGGAAGACATCAAGGCGCCCGAGTGCTTCCAGATCGAGGAAGAACTGCGCCGCACCATGAAGATTCCCGTCTTCCACGATGACCAGCACGGCACCGCCATCATCTCCGGGGCGGCGCTGCTCAACGCCCTGGAACTGGTCGGCAAGGACATCGCCAAAATCAAGGTGGTGTTCTGCGGCGCCGGCGCCGCCGGCCTGGCCTGCGCCGCCCACTACGTGCGCCTGGGCGTGAAGCTGGAAAACATCACCATGGTGGACGTTTTCGGCGTGGTTTACAAAGGACGAACCGAGGGCATGAACCCCTACCTGGAGCGTTTCGCAAAGGAAACACCGCACCGCAAACTGGCGGAAGCGGTTGTGGGCGCCGACGTTCTGGTCGGCCTCTCCGTCAAAGGCATCTTCACCCAGGACATGATCCGCAGCCTGGCGCCCCGCCCCCTGGTGTTCGCCATGGCCAATCCCGATCCCGAGATTACCTACGAAGAAGCCCGCGCCGCCCGCAACGACGCCATCGTCGCCACCGGCCGCTCCGACTATCCCAACCAGGTTAACAACGTGCTCGGGTTCCCCTTCATCTTCCGCGGTGCCCTGGATGTGCGCGCCACCGCCATCAATGAGGAAATGAAGCTGGCCGCCACCCGCGCTCTGGCCGCCTTGGCCAAAGAAGACGTCCCCGACCGCGTCTGCCGCGCTTACGGCGTGGAGCGCCTGGCCTTCGGTCCTGACTACATCCTGCCCAAGCCTTTCGACTCGCGCGTGCTGGTCTGGGTTTCCTCCGCCGTCGCCCGCGCCGCCATGGAAAGCGGCGTGGCCCAGGAACCCGTGGATATCGCCCAGTACCGTGAGCAGCTGGAGGCTCGCCTGGGCAAGGCGCATGAAGTGGTGCGCATGATGGTGCACAAGGCTCAGGCCAAGCCCAAGCGCGTGGTTTTTCCCGAAGGTGAAAACGATAAAATCCTGCGCGCTTGCCACATCCTGGTGGACGAAAAGATCGCTAATCCTATTCTCCTGGGGGCGGAATCCGCCATCCAGGCCCGGGCGGCGGAACTGGGCGTTCCCCTGCAGGGCATGGAAATCGTCGAGCCCGCCA
>DASVBI010000640.1:0-2390 GCA_036375915.1 Terriglobales bacterium
AGGACGAGCGGCGCGACATCCAGGAAGGCTGGTGGGTTGTGCGCAAATACAATTGCGTGGGCTGCCACCAGTTCTATCCCGGGCAGCAGACGGTGCTGATGGGCATGAAGCGCTACCAGGATCCGGACTGGAAGGAGCAACTGCCGCCCAAACTGCTGACCGAGGGAGCGCGCGTGAGCCCGCAATGGCTGACCAGGTTCCTGGCTAATCCGGCGCTCAGCACCACTGACACCAATCGTAACGGCGTGCGCCCTTATCTGAAGGCGCACATGCCGACCTTCTTCTTCTCCGACCACGAGATCCGTGTGCTGGTGCGCTTCTTCCAGGCGCTGTCGAAGCAGCCGATGCCCTACCTTCCGGAGCAGGTGCCGTCGCTGACCGCCAAGGAGACGGATATGGCGCGCAGCCTGTTCACCAGCCAGGCCGCGCCTTGTCTGAAGTGTCACGCCACCGGCGACCCGGCGCACGACAAGTTCGCCACCGCGCCCAATTTCCTGCTGGCCAAGGACCGCCTGAAGCCGAACTGGGTGGCGCGCTGGCTGCTCGATCCCCAGGCCATCAGCCCGGGCACATCCATGCCATCGGGCCTGTTCCGGCAGCAGAGCGGGCACTGGGTCTTCGCCGGCCCCACTCCGCCTTCGTTCCAGGGCTATGAGCAGGACCAGAACGCGCTGCTGATGCGCTACATCTTCCAGTTGACGCCGGAGGAGCAGCACCGGCTATCAGGGATGATGCCGCGCGGCGCGGCCCCGGCGAAAAAGGCTGCCAACAATTCTCCGCGAAAGCGTGTGACCGGAGCGCTGCGCTCTTCCCCGGCCGCGGGGCAAGCCGCTGCGATGGGCCGCGGTTCGCGTTAATATAGTTAGTTTGTAAAGGGCTCGTTTAAACCTTCAGAAAGGTGCAACGAAGTCATGAATAAGAAACTCTGGATTATCACGGCAGGATTGTTTGTCCTGCTTGGACTCGCGCTGCTGACCGCCTGCAGCAAAAAGCAGGCCAGCAACGAGGAAGAGCAGAGCGCCGCCACACCCAAAGCCACGGCCACCATTGACCCCAGCACGGTAGGCAGCGTGCAGGGGACCATCAAATTCGCGGGAACGGCTCCCAAGCCGGTCAAGATTGATATGAGCCAGGACCCGGCCTGCAAAGGCTCTAACGCCTCGGAAGAGATTGTGGTGGACAGCGGCAACCTGGCCAATGTCTTCGTCTACGTGAAGGATGGCCTGGACAACTACTCTTTCGAGCCGCCCAAGGAAGCGGTCAAGATCAACCAGGAAGGATGCCGGTATCATCCCCACGTGCTGGGGGTGATGGCGGGCCAGACGGTGGAAGTGCTCAACGACGACCCGACCACGCACAACATCCATCCCACCCCCAAGGACAACCGGGAGTGGAACGAATCGCAGCCGCCCAAGGCGGCGCCTATTGACAAGAGCTTCGCGCGGCAGGAAATCATGCTGCCGGTGAAGTGTAACCAGCACCCGTGGATGAAGATGTACATCAGCGTGGTCAAGACACCCTTCTTCGCCGTCACCGACAAGGACGGCAAGTTTGAAATCAAGGGCCTGCCTCCGGGCACCTACACGCTGGCTGCGGTGCAGGAAAAACTGGGCGAGCAGGACCAGAAAATCACTATCGCGCCCAAGGGGTCGCAGACGGCGGACTTCACCTTCAAGCCAGGTGGAGCGCCGGCCGCGGGCATGGGCGATTAGCATTTGATAAAATCATCAGTCCTGAGCGGGCCGGGGTTGCCGGCCCGCTCATCTTCCTGCTTTCGCCGGGCCCTGGCTTTCCAGCCCCGGCGTGAATGGCGGCGTGGGGCCGCTGCATTCGGAACCCACAGAACGAGCGGACTCAAGGAGTATTTCCCTGAACTCTTCGCCAACACCCTACAACCGGGCTCATCACCGTTTTTGCGTATTGCTAGCCAGCGCGACCTTTCTGCTGTTGATTGCGGGGGCTCTGGTGACCAGCAATGACGCCGGACTCTCCGTGCCCGACTGGCCAACTTCTTTTGGCTCGCTGTATAAGCTGCCGCGCATGGTGGGGGGCGTGAAATTCGAACACGGCCATCGCATGGTGGCGGAACTCACCGGCCTGCTGACCATCATTTTGGCGGTCTGGACCTGGCGGGTGGAAGGCCGCGCCTGGGTACGCAAGCTGGGTATTGCCGCGCTGGCAACCGTCATCGCGCAGGGCATTCTGGGCGGAATCACTGTTTTGTACTATTTGCCACCCGCGGTCTCCACCGCCCACGCCATTCTGGCGCAGACCTTCTTCTGCCTGGTGGTAGTGCTGGCGCTGGTGACCGGGCGCGGCTGGACGGTAGCGCCGCGGGGCGAATTGGCGGACTCGCACCGCCTGCGCTTGACCACGCTGGCTTCGTTGGC
>DASVBI010000211.1:0-2585 GCA_036375915.1 Terriglobales bacterium
GAAGCATCCGGTCAGGCTGCGCGGCAGCCGCCGCTGCGTGCATTCCGCCGAATTCCAGGCCGAAGAGCGGCTGTTCCCGGAATTGGAGCAGGCGAAGGCATTCTTGAAGAGGCTGTAAGAAGAAGGTTTCAAGGTTTCACAAGTTTCAAAGTCAAAACCATTCACCGCCGAGAACGCCGAGCCCCGCCGGGAATTTTCAAGGCCTATTCTTTTTCCAGGTCCGGCCTTCCATGAAACCTGGGAAACCTGGAAACCTCTGAAGATCTAAGTTTCTCCGCGTTCTTTGCCTCTCCGCGGTGCAAGGGTTTTGATTGTTCCTTCAAACCCGCGAGACTTTGAAACCTCCTCTACAAGGCCAGTTCCGGCACCTGCTGTTCGTCATACCCGCTCACCCGGCACAGCGCGTCGCGCGGAGTTTCCACCCGGAACAGGGGCACCTGCGCCGTGGCCAGGCGGGTTTTGTGCGGCTGCTCCCCCGTCATGTAGTCGCAGTTCAGCCCTTCCTCCAGGCTCTGGCGAGTCGCCTCGAACAGCAAGACCATCCCCGGGGAATAGGGGGCCCAGGAATGGTCGTAGTAGGTAGTGTAGAAACGTCGGGTGTCGCCGTCACGAAAGGTGACCAGCGCGGCCACCAGGGTTGGGCCCTGGGTGAGGGTGTACACATCGCAGGGCGCGGGACCGCTTTCCGCAGCCGTCACCAGAAAATTGATACGCGCTGAATCCCGGAACAGATTGGCTGGAACCTGCGCCGCCTTGAGCTGGTAAATCCGCCGCAGCAGGTCCGGCGCCGGGCGCGGCTGGTGGCGGAATTCCGCCCCCTGGCGCAGGATTTTGCGCCAGCGGCTGCCGATGCGGGCATGCGCCGCCGCCAGTTGTTCAGCGGAAGTGTCGCCGGCGAGCACGCAGGGGGCGCTGACAAACGGGTGCGGGGAAAAATCCTCCCAGGCGCGGCGACGATCCTGCCCGCGCAGCGCGGCAAAGAACAGCGGCAGTTTGAGCGCGGCCACTTCCTGCCAGGCCTGGCGCAGGACGGCCGGATCGCCCTCGGAGAGCACGTCGCGGTAGTCAAACAGCGCTTCCCCCAGCAGGGTGAAACCGTGGTCGGCGATGGCGCCGGGAATAAGCGCCGTGCCGGCGTCGCCTTCCACCAGAACTACATAAGGCTCTTCGCGGGCGGCAAACGCCAAAGCTGCCAGCCGGTTCCAGGAAAAGCTTTGAAATAGGGTTGTGGCCGGGCAGGCGCCGTAGAGGTGTTCCCACACCGCGCGCAGGCGGTCTATTTCGGCGGGCGAGCGCGCCACCATTTTGCGAAGCAAACGCTTCCCTCCTCCGACGTGCAATGGTTAGACGCAGGCTGCCTGCGGCTGGATGTTTTGCGCGGGCCGGATTTCCCTCCCCGGACCAGGGAGCCGTTTCGGCGGCTGCCCGCGACCATTCGCCGGGCCGGAGATGCCGTGGAATGCATATCACAACCGTCTGTGACATGACGCGTTGACCGGAGTTGGCCGGGGGCAGTATGCTGGAGAAGTTGAAAATGAATTTCATTTTCAATTTGCCCGAGCCCCTTTGCCATGATTGATGCTTTCATTATCACCCTGCGCGAAGGCGTGGAGGCCGCGCTCATCGTCGGCATCACCCTCGCCTACCTGGCCAAGATCGGCCGCAATGACCTGTGCCGCGCCGTCTACGCCGCCCTGGCTGCCGCCTTCCTGGGCAGCATTGGCGCCGCCGTCATCGTCTCCCGCCTCGACCTGAACCAGGACATCCTGGAAGGCTGGGTCATGCTGGCCGCCGCCTTCTTCGTGGTCACCATGGTGGTCTTTATGATGAAGACCGCGCGCAGCCTAAAGGGCAAAATCGAGGGCAAGGTCGGCCTGCTGGCTGACCGCGGCTCGCAGCTCGGCCTTTTCCTCTTCGTCTTCCTCATGGTCCTGCGCGAAGGGGTAGAAACGGTGCTCATCCTCTCCGCCGTTTCCCTGAATTCCAGCGCCCTCATGAGCTTCCTGGGCACACTGCTGGGCGTGGCTCTGGCGGTGGTATTCGGCGTAATGTTCGTCAAAGGCTCGGTGCGCATCAACCTGCGCAAGTTTTTCCGCGTTACCAGCATCATTCTCATCTTTGTGGGCGTGCAGTTGGTGGTTTCCGGCTTGCACGAGCTCTCGGAAAATGGCGTGCTTCCCTCCAGCAAGCGCGAGATGGCGCTGATCGGGCCCATCGTCACCAACGAGGTGTTTTTCTTTGTGACTATCCTGGCCCTGGCCGCGCTGATGGTGCTGTTCGAGATGAAGCGCCGCCAGCCCGGCCCCGAGCCGGCCTCGGCTGCGGAGCGCCGCAAAGCCCTGTGGAGCGCCCGCCGCGAGCGCTTGTGGATGGCATCCGTGTATGCCAGTTGCTTCCTCTTCATTGTGCTGGTGACGGCAGAATTCGTTTACACCAAGAGCGTGAGCGCGCTCTCCCCCGCCACCTCTGTCGCCTTCAGCAATGGGCAGCTGAGCATCCCTGTGTCCCAGGTTTCCGACGGCGACCTGCATCGCTTTGTGGCCATGGAGCATGGCTTCCCGGTGCGCTTCTTGCTGTATCGCAAG
>DASVBI010000715.1:0-9939 GCA_036375915.1 Terriglobales bacterium
GGCGCAGCTCGAAAACGCCCTGCGCACCGTCATTCGCGGCAAAGACGAGGTGGTCCGCCTCGCCCTGGTCACCATCTTTGCCCGTGGCCACTTGCTGATTGAAGGCGTGCCCGGGGTAGGCAAAACCACCCTCGCCCAGGCGCTGGCCCGCAGCCTCGACTGCACCTTTCAGCGGGTTCAGTTCACCAGCGACATGCTGCCCAGCGACGTGCTCGGCATCACCATCTACTCCGCTATGGAGCAGAAGTTTGAGTTTCGCCACGGACCCATCTTCACCAACATACTGCTGGCCGACGAAATCAACCGCACCACTCCCAAAACCCAATCCGCCCTGCTCGAGGCCATGAACGAAGGCCAAGTTACGGTGGATGGCCACCCTTACCCCCTGCCCCAGCCCTTCTTAGTCGTCGCCACCCAGAATCCGGTGGAGCACCACGGCACCTATCCGCTGCCGGAATCGCAGATGGACCGCTTTCTTATGCGCGTGCGCATGAGTTATCCCGAGGGTGACAGCGAGCGCGCCATCCTGCGCTCGCAAGCCGGCGCCGCTTGCCTCGATCAGATCCGGCCCCTGCTCAGCGCTGCTGATGTCCTGGCCATCCAGCAGGAAGTCACACGCGTGCAGGTGGACGAGGCCCTGGTCAACTACACGCTGGAGATCGTGAAGCGCACCCGCGAATCAGAGTACCTCTCGCTTGGCGTTTCGCCCCGCGGCGCCCTCATGCTTTATCGTGCCGCCCAGGCTCTGGCCTACGTCGAGGGCCGCACCTTCTGCACTCCCGAGGATTTCAAGCCGCTTGTCGTGCCGGTTTTTGCCCACCGCGTGGTGGTCAACGCCCTCTATTCCTCCACTCTGAAGAAAACCGAACAAGCCGAGCAGGTGCTGAAGGAAATTGTGGATACCGTAGCCGTGCCCGTATAGCGTTGCCGAACCTGGCCCTCGGGTCGCCAGCCACTTGCCCGATATCCCAAAGCTTTTGACAGCCTGAAACCTGTAAAATAGCCTCACTTTCTGAAGGATGGCCCATGTCTGTCCTGCGCTTTTTCATGCTGCTCTCGCTGGTGGTCTGGGTAGGCGGAATTATTTTCTTCGCCTTCGTGGTGGCGCCTGCCTTGTTCAGCATTCTGCCCACGCCGCATCTCGCGGGCCTGGTCGTCACCCGTTCGCTAAAAACGCTGCATTGGATGGGATTGATTGCCGGGCTGGTGTACCTGCTCAGCTCGCTGGCCTATGGCCGCCTGACCACGGCTTCAGCGCAGCCCCTGGCCGCGCGCAATCTGCTTGTCTATCTCATGCTGGCGCTTACCGCCATCCTGCAGTTTTCCGTCATTCCCCGCATGGACGCCCTGCGGCTCTCGGTGGGCCAGATTGATGCTCTGGCGCCCGACACTCCCGTACGCGTGCAGTTCAATGCCCTGCACGTCTGGTCCACTCGTTTGGAAGGCGCGGTACTGCTGCTGGGCCTGGCGCTCATCTACCTGACTGCCCGCGCCGCAGTCCAGCCCCGCTCCGCCACCACACTGACCATGCCGGCTTCCTCCTCCGCCATGCGCAGCGGCCGCTGACTGAAAGCCAAGGCGTCATTCCGAGGGCCTTCAGCCCCAGAAATTTCGCGTGCGCCGCCGTGGTCCCTGCGCTGACTCCTGACTGCCAAACCCTGACGCTGCTTTATCCAGCGGGTGCCCCACATTTGCCCGCCTGGGCGAAGCCATCAACTCATCACGGATTGGGGTCGCGGGAAAATGTGGGGAACTTTCTGAACGTTTCCTCCCCGTCCCCTGATTCAATCTCGACAACATCTCCGCCGCGTCGCTTCCGTCCCCTCCTCCATGTATGATGGGATCGTAGCTGCCAGACCGGTACCAACTGCTAGCTACCAGCTGCCAACTACTCTTCTTATGAAAACCGGAATCATCGGCCTGCCCCAAGTAGGCAAATCATCGCTGTTCCGTATCCTGACCAAGGCGCATCTCTCCGAGCGTGCTTCTTCCAACCCGCGCGAAGCCCACCTCGGCGTGGCCAAGGTGCCGGACGACCGCCTGGACCGCCTGGCCGCCATGTGCAACCCGCGCAAGCTCATCCACGCTTCCGTGGAGTACGTGGACGTGGCTGCCATGCCGGTGGCCTCCACAAAAACGGTGGCCGGCCCCAAGGAGGGCCTCAGCGAATCCATTGTGACCAACATTCGCAGCGTGGACGCCATTGCCCACGTGGTGCGTTCCTTCGACGACCCCTCCATCCCCCATGTCGGCGAAATCAACCCTCTGCGCGACATCAAGAATGTGGACTTCGACCTGATTCTCAGCGACCTGGGGCAGATCGAGAAGCGCCTGGAGCGCTTGGAAAAGGATTTGAAGAAAATGCGTTCCTCCGAACTGGAGCGCGAACATGATCTGCTCCTGCGCGCCAAAGCCCATCTGGAGAGCGAGCTCCCGCTGCGCGAAATGCCCATGACTCCGGAGGACAAAAAACGCGTCCGGGGCTTCATGTTCTTGAGCGAGAAACCCATTCTCTACGTGCTCAACATCAGCGAGTCTTCCGACCTGGGCCGCGAACTGGAAGCCGCCATTGCCAAATACGGCCTGGCCGAAGTGGCCGCCCGTCCCAACGCCGGCGCCACCGCCATTTGCGGCAAAGTCGAAGCCGAACTGGCCGAAATGGCCGATGAGGACGCCGCTGAATTCCTCGCCAGCTATGGCTTAAAGGAAAGCGGCCTGGTTCGCCTGGTGCGCAAAAGTTATGAGCTGCTGGGCCTGATTTCCTTCTTCACCGTGGGGGAAGACGAATGCCGCGCCTGGACTATTGCCCGCAACACCCGTGCCGTGGAGGCAGCCGGCGCCATCCACTCCGACCTGGAAAAGCCCTTCATCCGCGCCGAGACCGTCCATTGGGATGCGCTGCTGGAGGCCGGCTCCGAGGCCAATGCCCGCGCCCGCGGCACCTTGCGCCTGGAAGGCAAGGATTACATCGTGCAGGATGGCGATGTCATGCACATTCGCCATTCGGGCTAGTTTCAGTACCTGGTACCTAGTTTCTAGTACCCAGTCAGCACCTGGATGCGAAAGCATCTGATACTGGCTACTGGGTACGGGCTACTCTGCTATTCTGCCACCGCCCCATGCAACCGATCCTGCTCAGCATCCTGCTTGGCCTGACCGCGGCCGCCGCCAACCTCCTGGGCGGCGCTGTCATTGTCCGCCGGCACTGGGAGCGGCGCTACCTCAAATACTTTGTCGCCCTGGGCGCCGGCTTCATGCTGGCTACCTCGCTGGTGGAAATGGTGCCGGAGAGTGTAAAGCTGCGCGGCTTCCGCGCCGGTTTTCTCGTTCTCCTCGGCTACCTGCTCATTCACTTTTTTGAGCACACGGTCACGCCTCATTTCCACTTCGGCGAGGAAACCCACACGGCTGAATTCGCCCAGGCACGCAAGGGCATCTCCGTCCTGCTTGGCCTGATGATCCACACCTTCTTCGACGGCATTGCCATCACCTCCGGCTTTCTGGTTTCCAACTGGCTGGGGTGGATCATTTTCATCGCCGTTTTTCTGCACAAAATTCCTGAAGGTTTTACCGTGGCCTCGGTGATGCTGGCTAGCGGCCGCAGCCGCGGTATCGCCTGGGGCGCCTCTGCCCTGCTGGGCGCCGCCACCCTCGCCGGCGTGCTCACTATGGTTTTGTTCAAGCACGCGGTGAGCGCCGGACTTCCCCTCTCCGCCGGCGTCACCATTTACGTTGCCGCCTCCGACCTCATTCCTGAAGTTAACCAGGAGCCCGGAGTGCAGATGGCTCTCCTGGTATTTGTTGGCGTCGGCTTTCTCTTTCTCTTAGACAGTGTCTTCCATATCCACTAATCACGCATCTCGCATGGTGTTGCGCGCGGTCTTAGAGTGGCGCGACCGAGTTTCGCGAGAGAGCGCAAGCCCGCGCTGGTGCCATCAGAGCAACCACGACCTTTCGGTCGGAAACACAAAAGGCCCGGCCTCCCGCCGAGCCTTTTGCCTTCTTCGAGATGCTGGCCACTGGCAACCGGCCACTGGCCACTGCAACTACTCCACCTGGTGCTTCGCCGTGTACCCATCGCGGTACACCAGCTGGTACTTCACCTCTTTGCCCTTTTGATTGTGGATTTTAAGCGGTTTCCCGTCCTCCCCCACCAGGTCCACCTTCAGCTTGCGGTAAGTTCCATCCAGCTTGGGATCCGTGGGGTGGTAGGCGATGGTGTACTGGTTGCGCAGGTCGTTGCCGATGTCACGGTAAACGTCGGGAAATTCACCCTCAAAGCGCGGAAAATAAGCTTTGCCGCCGGTCAGCTTGGCAAATGTCCTCATCTGGTTATCAGCCTGCAGGTAATCCATCATGGCCGCCGACACATCCGGATTCATGCCGTAATGCGATTCCACGTATTCCCGCCACATGAAACCGATGCTGATGGGGAAGATGGTTACGTCCTTGGTCGTCTTGATCTTTTGCATTATCTGGTCCAGCGTGAGCTTGCTGAACGTATCCCGGCCAGTGGAGACCAGCACAACCGCCTTTCTCCCGGGAAGCCGGTCCAGCCGGTCCAGCGTGTCGTACAGCGCGTCAAACAGGTTGGTTTCGCTGAAGCCGGGGATGCGCAGCTGATTCAGCGCGCCCATAATGGCCCGCTTGTCCTGCGTGAAATCCACCAGGATGTAGGGCTTCATGTCATAGGAAACCACGGCCACCCAATCCTGCGGTTTCAACGAGTTAGCAAAGTAGTAGGAGGCATTCAGAGCGTCATACATGAAGGAATAATTGGTGGCGGCGAACTCCACCAGCAGCACCGCCGTAATCGGCGCTTGCGACTGGCTGAAACTGCTGATCTTCTGCTGCACACCGTTTTCATAGACCTGAAAATTGCCCTCTTTCAGACCGGGAATGAACTGTCCCTCCTTGGTAAGGGCCATTACGTCCAAAGTAACCAAGGGCACGTTCACCTGGATGGAGTAGTCGGGCATGCCCGGGATCTTCTTGGGGGCCGAGGGCGGAGGTGGCGGGGGCGGCTCCTCTTTCTTCTTGGGAACCACAATTGGCCCAATATCTCCTTGTGGACCACCAGCTTCCGGCGGCGCCGTCTCCGACGGCTTCTGTTGTTGCCCGGAATTTTGGTCGGTCTGCGACTGCGCCACCGCGGCTGCAAGCAGCAAACTCAACAAAAGGCACAGAATCGCACCCAGGCTAACCGCCCGCATGACAATCCTTTGCCCTGGGGAACAGGACGATGGCAGATTCAGCATGAATCCCTCGGGACTAGACTATCTCTGTGCTAGTATAGATGCACCCTGACGCGATTTGGATAGATATCGCGCTGGCCTACCTCCCTCGACATCACAAACCTGGCTCCAGACTTCGGTTTTCGGAGTCTATCCAGGCAGAGCTGCTGGATGAAAAACAAGAATTTTACGCCTCTGGTTGTGCTCAATTTGTTGCTGTTAGCGGTCACCGGTCTTGCCAGCGACCTGCCCCTTAAAACCAAAATTCTGCCCCTGGACCAGATTCACGCCGGTATGCGCGGCGTGGCCTACACCGTGTTCCAGGGAACCACGCCTGAGTCCATGGAAGTCGAGGTCCTGGGCGTTCTCCGCGATGTCAACGGCCCCAAGGGGGACGTTATTCTGGTGCGTTTGCACGGCTCCAAGGTGGAATACACCGGCGTCGTCGCCGGCATGAGCGGCAGCCCGGTTTACATTGACGGCAAACTGGTTGGCGCGCTCGCCTTCCGCATCGGCGAATTTTCCAAGGAGCCCATCGCCGGCGTCACTCCTATCCAGGAAATGCTGGAAATCAGCGAACTGGACCGCAGTAAGCCCAATGACATCCAGCCCGCCTCCGCCAGAGCTCCGCAGGTGACCACCAAAACCGCTTCCCCCGGCGTCGCCTCTGCGCCCGCAGGCTACAAGGATTATCTGACTCCGATTGACACTCCGCTGGTGTTCACCGGTTTCAGCAGCCAGGCCTTTCAGCGCTTCGGACCCCAGTTTCAAGCCGCCGGTATTGTGCCGGTCATGGGCGCCGGCTCGGTAACTCCCGGCGAAAAGCAGCCTGAACCGCTTGTGCCCGGCTCCTCCATCAGCGCCGTCCTGGTTCGCGGCGACATGAACATTGCCGCCACCTGCACGGTCACTTACCTGGACGCCAGCCACTTGCTCGCTTGCGGCCATCCTCTGATGCAGTTCGGCAATGTGGACCTGCCCATGGACAAGGCGGAAGTGCTTGCCACCCTGCCCTCTCCCGCCAACGCCTTCAAGATTGTCAACACCACCGAGCAGGTCGGTGCTTTCGTGCAGGACCGTCATAACGGCATTTTGGGCGTCTTCAACAAGCAGCCGCAGATGATTCCCGTGACCCTCAGCATCCACGGGGTAACCCGGCCCAAGACCTTCCATTACCAGGTGCTGGATAACAGCAAGCTGACTCCCCTGGCTATGATGGCCACCGTCTTCAGCGCGCTGCAGGGCGTGAACGAATACGGCGAGGACACCACTTACCACCTGGATGGCCGCATCCAGGTTAACGGCTACCCCGACGTGGACCTGCGCGATATGTTCGCCCCCGGCGACGGCGGCCAGCCCACCGGTGTGCAGGTAGCCCTGTCGCTCGGCGACCGCTTCAGCCGGATCTTTGATAACTCTTACGAAATCCCCAACATCCGCGGCGTGGACCTGAGCTTTGAACTGGTCAACGACCGTCGCTCCGCCCGTTTGGAGAGCGCCCGCACCGACGTGAGCGAAGCTCGGCCCGGCGACGAGGTGATGGTCGAGACGGTGCTCCGCCCCTATCGCGGCGAGCGCATCGTCCGCAGGATCCCGATTCGCGTGCCCACCTCCGCTTCCAAGGGAACTCTGCGTATTCTGGTCAGCGACGGCGATACTCTCGATCACATCCGCAGCACCGGACTTCCCATGGGCCGGCAGCTCGATTTGGGCTCTATCATCGCCCTCCTCAACAAAGAGCACTCCAACGACCGCCTCTACGTTTCCCTGCTGGAAGCGGATCCGGAGGCCATGGTGCAGGACAAGGTGATGCCCACTCTCCCGCTCTCCGTCATGAACGTGATGGACGGCATGCGTGGCACCCAGGACATGGTGGTACTGGGCGAGTCTGCGGTGAACGAAGCCTCCACCCCGCTCGATTACCAGGTCTCCGGCGCTCAGATCATTGCCTTAACCATCAAGTAGGTGTTGGTAGCCAGTAGGTAGAGCTGGTAGTTGGTTCTGAGGTCTACCCTTAAAAAAGCAATGAACATCAGGTCCTTCGTCTCGCGCTCCTTCTCCCGCAAAGCGGGATCGGTCGCGCTCGGCTCAGGATGACAAATTCTTTGGGCGGACTTTGGAGTCTCACAAGGATGTGCTGCAGAGGAGGGATTCGTTTCGCCGTTCCATTGTTGCGCATCACTAACTACCGACTACTTGCTACCAGGTACTAAGCAGGTCACCTGCTCCCCGTGATACCCTGATGTTTCCCCCAATGTTTCTAGAGGTTTCCAGCAAGATGCCAAAATTGTTCGCGCTCGCCGTCATTCTTCTGTCCGCAACTCTAGCCCTGGCCGAAGGTACCCGCACCTGGCAGCAGTCCAACTTCGATGACTTCGAAAAAGGCACCGCCAATGGCGTGGCCATCACCAGCAACGGCTCCCTCGAACTGGCGCCCTCATTTCGCAACCTGTATCTCACCCCTTCCACCTACACCTGGGCTATGGACACGGACAGCGAGGGCAATGTTTATGTTGCCGCCGGTTCTCCCGCGCGCGTTTACCGCATCACCCCGCAGGGCCACGCCGGCGTGATCTTCGCGCCCCAGGAACTGCAGGTGCAGGCCCTGGTTGTGGGCCCGCGTAACACCGTTTACGTGGGCACCTCGCCCGATGGCAAGGTTTACAAGATTGAGCGCAACAGAGCCGGCTCCAGCGCGGCCCAGGAGAGCCCGGCAGCTCCGCAGGCCAAAACCACGGTAACCGTGGACCCCAATTACTCCTCTTCCGTCCTCTTCAATCCCGGCACCAAATACATCTGGGCCTTGACTCTGGACAAGGAGGGAGATCTCTACGTGGCCACCGGCGACCATGGCGAGATTTTTAAGGTGGCGAAAAATGGCGAACATTCGCTGTTCTTCAAAAGCGACGACGCCCATATTCGCGTCCTCGCTCTTGATCTAAAGGGAAATCTCGTCGCCGGCTCCGATGGCAGCGGCCTGGTTTACCGCATCTCGCCAGAAGGCCAAGCGTTTGTTCTCTATAGCGCACCGAAGAAGGAAATCACGGCGCTTGCTATTGACGGCAAAGGCAATATCTATGCCGCTGCGGTGGGTGAAAAGCGCACCCCCGCAACCGGCGCGGTTCCCCTCCAATTGCCTGCCGCCCCCAATTCTGTCGGCGCCCAGATGGGCCTGACCGTCACCGCGATCTCCTCCGCTCCCACCCCCGTGCTCTCGATTCCCAGCTTCGCTTCTGCCGGAGGCTCGGAAATCTATCGCATTGCTCCCGACGGTTCGCCGCTTACCCTGTGGAGTTCCCGTGATGACCTGGTCTATGCCCTGGCCTTCGACAACCAGGGCCACCTGCTGGCCGGCACCGGCAACAAGGGCCATATCTATGCCGTCACCGGCAGCGACGAATTCACCGACCTGCTCAAGGCCCCGGCCAACCAGGTGACCGCCTTCGCCAAGGCTCCCCAGGGCGGCCTTTATGCCAGCAGCAGCAATTTCGGCAAGGTGTTCGTGCTCGGACCACAGCCGCAAGCCGAAGGCACGTACGAAAGCGACGTCTTCGACGCCCATATCTTCTCCCGCTGGGGCCGCGCCGAGGTGCGCTCCACCGGCCCCGTGGACCTCTACGCCCGCAGCGGCAACGTGGATAATCCCGACCGCAACTGGAGCAGCTGGCAAAAAGTTGACTTGCTCAACCAGGGCGCCGTTTCCATTCCTCCCGCCCGCTTTGTGCAGTGGAAGGCCGTGCTCCACGATGGCCGCTCTTCCGCCCAGTTGGATAGCGTGCTGGTGAATTATCTGCCCAAGAATGTCGCGCCCGAAATTGACGACGTCACTGTCCAGGTCGGCATGCGCTACCAGCCTATGCCCAAAGCGCCCTCTGATTCCGGTTCCGGGGGACGCGGTCCGCAGCAAAACGCGCCGCTTCCGCCTTCCATCCGCGACAGCGGCTCCATCGCCGTGCACTGGAGCGCCCACGACGACAACGACGATCAACTGGTCTACTCCCTCTACTATCGCGGCGATGGCGACACCCGCTGGCTGCTGCTGAAGAAGGACCTGGACGACCGCTACTATTCCTTTGACTCCAGCTTGCTCCCCGACGGCGGCTACACCATGAGGGTGGCCGCCTCCGATGCGCCTTCTCATTCTCCCAATGAGGCGCTGACTTCCTCGCAGGAGAGCGCGCGCTTCGAGGTGGATACCACCCCGCCCGCCATCCAGGATCTGCGCGGCGCCATGGCAGGAGATCGGCTGCGCGTCACTTTCCGTGCCGTGGACGGCTTTTCGCCCATCAAGCGCGCCGAATATTCCATTGATGCCAAGGACTGGCAGTATGTGGACCCGGTGGGCCAGATTTCCGATTCCAAAACGGAATCCTACGACTTCAGCATTCCCGTGCCTGCAGGAGACCCCCAGGAGCACATCGTCGTAGTCCGTGCCTATGACCGCTTTGACAACATGGGCGCCGCCAAATTTGTGCTCCGCCCCTCCCCCGGCAAGTGAGTGGGCCGCGGTCAGCGGATCACAGTGGGCAGTGGTTCGTATTGGCCAACGGCCGCCGATCGTCAGCCTTTTGCCGGGTCCGGGTGCCCTACATTTGCCCGCCTGCGTGAAGCCATCAACTCATCACGACTTGGGGTCGCGGGCAAATGTGGGGAAGTTTCCGGCCCTTCTCCTGCCCGCCCACTCTGATTGCATCTCAACCATCCC
>DASVBI010000212.1:0-10326 GCA_036375915.1 Terriglobales bacterium
GGTCTTGGAGAGCGGCGAGACCAGAGTGTACGGTCCATCCGCTTGGCCGCTGAGCTCTACCGGTCCCAGAGCCGCGGCGCGCACCGTGGAACGGGGCGTGTTGAGAACGAGGCGCTTGCGCTTGAGCAGCGAGAATCCGCGAAAAAACAGGTAAACACCCAACACCCCGCCCACCGGTCCCCAAACCAGGGGATCGTTCAGCAGACGCAGCAGCGGATCGCGGACGGTCCGGGAGGGAATCGAGGCGAAAGCGGAGAAAAAGGGCGCCATTTTGCCCGGGTGCTGCCGACGCCCAAAATTATAGCCCGAAGCCGCTGGGCGGAAAGAGACGACGGCGAAGGACTGCTGGAATTGCATGGCGCGCCCGGCGGGACGATTTTAGAACTCTCGTTGTGACCGGGTGCCTGCCAGACTCGCTCTCTCAAATTCCTGCCTGGCTCGAATTGGGTACCGGACAGGGTTTTGGCACGGGATAACCCCCTATAGCTTTGAAGCCACCCTGCTCTGTGAAAAGAAGCCGTTTCGACCCGCTCCCGCGGCACCCGCTAGAGCGGATAGCTTCCGTCCTCCCTGAGCGCGCCGGGGCTGTAGGACGCCGGTAATGTGACTTCCCAAGCTGATGAGGGCGTCGTCCCAAATCACCGGATTGACTTGGCTTGCTGACAACCCTAACATGCACCCCTGTGACGGAACCTGCTCACATCTCCGGGCGCACACTCGGACATTACCGCGTGCTGGAGCAGATAGCTGCCGGGGGGATGGGCGTGGTGTATCGGGCCCAGGACCAGCGGCTGGAGCGCGATGTGGCCATCAAGGTTCTGCCTGCAGGAATCCTCGCCGATGAGGCGACGCGCAAACGCTTCCGCAAAGAAGCGCTCGCCATCTCGCGCCTGAATCACCCCAACATCGCCACCGTTTACGATTTCGATTCGCAGGATGGCGTCGACTTTCTGGTCATGGAGCTTATTTCCGGAAGCGACATTGATCAGAAGGTGTCGGCTGGCGCCTTGCCGGAAAAGGAGATTGTTGCGCTGGGCCGCCAGGTAGCGGAGGGGCTGGCGGTAGCCCACGAGCATGGCGTGATCCACCGCGACCTGAAACCTGGCAACTTACGCGTGACGGCTGATGGGCGGCTCAAAATTCTGGATTTTGGAGTAGCGCAGGTGACACGTCCGGCCAGCCTGGAAGAACCCACCCAAAGCATAGCAACAGATGCGGTCTCCGGCACGCTGCCTTACATGGCGCCCGAGCAACTGGCAGGTGAGCCGCCGGACCAGCGCAGCGACATCTATGCGGCGGGAACCGTGCTGTATGAAATGGCGACCGGGCGACGGCCGTTTACCGACAAATTAGCCACCAAACTGACGGACGCGATCCTGCACCAGCCGCCGGTTGCGCCGCGCGCGTTCAACGCCAAGGTTTCGCCGGAACTGGAGCGGATCATTCTCAAGTGCTTGGAGAAAGACCCCAGCCACCGCTACCATTCGGCGCGCGAACTGGAGGTTGACTTGCTGCGGCTGGTCAGCGCGGCCAGCACGGTTTCAGTTCCGACAAGGCCCGATTTTCAAACCCCCAGCAAGACTCGGCGGGTTGCATCTGCTGTGGGGGCCATTGTGTTGGTTGCGGGGCTGGCGCTTCTGCTATTCAGGGGCAGTGAAAGGCAGGCACCTGCTGCCAGCGGGATCCATTCTGTCGCCGTACTGCCACTGGCAAACCTCTCCAATGATTCTGCGCAGGATTATTTCGCAGAAGGCATGACGGAGGAGCTAACGACGGAGCTGGCGCGTATCAGCGCCCTGCGTGTGATCTCCCGCACCTCGACCATGCAATATAAGGACGCGCACAAGCCGCTGCCGCAGATCGCCAAAGAATTGAACGTGGATGCCGTTGTCGAGGGTTCAGTATTGCGGGCCGGAAACCGGGTCCGTATCACCGCCCAATTGATCCGTGCAACAACAGATACGCACCTTTGGGCGGATAGTTATGACGGCGACCTGCGCGATGTGCTCGGTTTGCAAAAGGAGGTAGCTCGTAACATTGCACAGCAGATCCAGGTCACCCTCACACCCCAGGAGAAGACCGTACTGGCGGCGAATCGGCCCGTCGATCCTGAAGTGCATGACCTTTATCTGCAGGGGCTCCATTCCTTAGGCAAAGGCGATGAAAGAGGATTCACGCAGGGCATCGAATACTTTCAGCGGGCCGCCGCCAAGGACCCCGGCTATGCGCCTGCCTATGCCGGCATGGCCGAATGCTATTACAACCTTTCCACCAACTACTGGCCTCCGCGAGAGGCCATGCCGAAGGCCAAGGCGGCAGCCTTGAAGGCGCTGCAGTTGGACCAAAACCTTTCAGAAGCACACAGCGCCCTGGGTGGCGTGCACTACTTTTACGATTGGGACTGGGCCGGGGCCGAGCAGGAAGCCAGGCGGGCCATGGAACTCAATCCCAACAATGCCAGCGCCTACGATGTGATGGCCGGCTACCTCAGTACGGTCGGCCGCTTGGATGAGAGTGTTTCCACCATTGACCATGCCCATGCCATCAACCCGCGCTCAGTTCCTATCATGATAAACAGGATCGTCATCACATCCATGGCAAGGAAGTATGAGCAGGCGATCGCGGACGGGCAGCAGGCTATTGCCTCCGAGCCGAACGCTGGCGCCCTGCATACCTGGCTCTCGGTGGCGTATATGCTTGCGGGGAATTCCAGGGAAGGGATCGTTCAGGCTGAGACCGGATATCGCCTGGATGACAATCCCCTGCACCAGAGTATTCTGGCAGCTGCATATGCCAAAGGGGGTAAAAAGACCGACGCGGAAAGAGTACTCGCGGACCTCAAAGAAAAGTTGAAAAAACGATACTCCTGTTCGTATGAAGTCGGCATCGCATACGTGTTCCTGGGAAGACGCGATACGGCCTTTCAACTTTTCGAGAAAGCTTATCAGGATCGGTCCGATTGCATGCCCATGCTGGGTGTTGACCCGCGCATGGACGAGATCCGCTCCGACCCTCGTTATCAGGAACTTCTGCGCCGTCTCGATCTGGCCAAGTACTTCTCCCAATAGGGAAAGGGTTTAGTGGATACACCCTGGCGGACGATCTTTGAATTTTTCTGTTGAAGGGTGACGATTATCGAACTTCGCAGTCGGGATAATCGGCGCCTGCACCCGCGGCAGGATGGGTAACAGCAGTGCCAGCAATTAATCACATTCTGAACACGGCGAGAAGGATGCTGGTGGGCAAGTCTTGAGAACTGGCGCGCCCGGAGGGACTCGAACCCCCAACCTACAGCTCCGGAGGCTGGCGCTCTATCCAATTGAGCTACGGGCGCGCGCCGGTGCTTACAGTTTATCAAGCCGCAGGCAGGCTGTCGCGCGTATGCGCTTAAGGCCGCATTAAGTGGCTCGGAACGGCGAGGGCCTCCGGTCCCACATCTTTCCCCGTCATTTCGGCACCACCTGGAAAGTGCCGGCCACGCCCTCGGCGGCCGCGTTGGGCGCGATCCACACGTCATAGGCGCCGGTGGGCACCACCCGTTTCATTTGCGGATCATAGGTCGCCAGCATCTCTGCTCTCTCATCGAATACCACCGTCTTGCTCTCGCCTGGCCGCAGCGTGACCCGGGTAATGCCCTTCAGTTCGCGCACACGCGGCGAAGTGGGCCCCACGCGATTGTGTATGTAGAGCTGCACCACATCCGTAGCAATGGCCTGGCCGGTGTTCTGCACCGTGGCGCGCACGCGCAGGAAGCCATCCGGCGTTACCTCTGGCGTCACGGTCAAGTTGCTATATTTAAAGGTCGTGTAGCTGAGCCCGTAGCCGAAGGGGAACAGCGGCTCTTTGCTCTCATCCAGGTAGCCGCTGTGCCAGCGGTCCTTGGAAGTGGGCCGGCCGGTGTTCTTGTGGTTGTAGTAAACGGGGATCTGTCCCACGCTGCGCGGCCAGCTGAGGGGCAGCCGGCCGCTGGGCGCGACGTAGCCGAACAGCACGTCGGCGATGGCGTTGCCCGCTTCGGTTCCGGGATACCAGGCCTGGATGATGGCGGGCACGTGTTCGGCGGCCCAGCGGATGTCCAGCGGACGCCCGCTTTCCAGCACCAGCACCACCGGTTTGCCGGTGGCGGCCACTGCTTCCAACAGTTGCTCCTGTTTTCCGGGAAGGTCGAGGAAGGCGCGCGAGCTGGCCTCGCCGGTCATACCGCCCGGCTCGCCCAGGAACATGACCACCACGTCCGACTGTCGCGCCACCTGCACCGCGTGTTCAATGGTGGCGGGCCCGGTTTCGCGGGCGGCAGAAGCAGCTCCGGTCGCGCCGGTCGGAGCGGGCGCTGCTCCAGTTGCTCCCGAAACGTCCTGCGCTTCCAGCGAGGCGATGTCAACCCCGCGCGCGTGCAGCACCGAGCCCTGCGGCAGCCTGGCCTCAATGCCCTGCAGCGGCGTGATCACGTCGGCGGCCTGGCCGCGTCCCACCCAGGAGCCCAGTTGGTTGGCCTGGTCGTCAGCCAGCGGGCCGATGACCGCGATCTTCTTGCCGCTTCGGGGGAGGGGAAGGAGGTGGTTGTCATTTTTCAGCAGCACCAGCGATTCTTCCGCCAGCCGCCGCGCTACCTGCCGGTTCTCCGGGGTGAGAATGTCGCTGTGTTCCCGGGCGGCATCGGTGTAGAAGGGATGTTCGAACAGCCCGGCGCGGAACTTGATGCGAAGCACGCGCCGCACCGCCTCGTCCAGCACGCTCATGGGCACTTTGCCCGATTGGACCAGCTGGGGCAGCCACTTTTCGTAAACCCCGTCAGCCATGTCCATGTCCACACCGGCGGTCAGGGCTTCCTGCGCGGCTTGCGCGTCATCCGCGGCGACGCCGTGGGGTCCCAGTTCGTGGACGGAATCGTAATCGCTGACCACGAAGCCGTCGAAGCGCCACTCCTGGCGCAGAATTCCGGTGAGCGTGCGATAGTTGGCGGAAGTCGGCACATCATTCAGGTCTTCAAAAGCCGACATCAGCGTTCCCACGCCCGCTTCAACGGCGGAATGGAAGGGCGGCAGGTAGACTTCGCGCAGCGTGTCGTCGGGAATTTCGGCGCTGTTGTAGTCGCGCCCGCCCTCGGCGGCGCCGTAGCCGACAAAGTGCTTGGCGCAGGCTACAAGGCTCTGTGGGTCAGCCATGTTCGTGCCCTGAAAGCCTCGCACCCGGGCGGCGGCGATGAGTGAACCCAGATACGGATCTTCGCCCGCGCCCTCCACGATGCGCCCCCAGCGCGGGTCATGCGCAATGTCCACCATGGGAGCGAAGGTCCATTTCACGCCCGCCGCCGTGGCCTCTTTTGCCGCTACTCGTTCCGACTGCTCGATCAGTTGGGGATCAAAGCTGGCCGCGCCACCCAAAGGGACGGGGAAGATGGTGCGGTAGCCGTGAATCACGTCGTAGCCAAAGATGAGCGGAATCTTCAGCCGCGACTGCAACGCCGCGCGCTGCAGTTGGTTAATTCTTTCGGCGCCGGTCGCGTTCAGAAAGGACCCGACCCAGCCCTCTTTAGCCTGGGCTGCTGCCGTGGCGGTGTCGCCGTTGTACTGCGCCAGTTGGCCGATTTTTTCCCGCAGCGTCATTTGCCGCAGAAGCGCGTCAATACGGCGTTCAATTTCCTGTTTGCTGGGCGCTTGCGGCCCGGCCATCGCGGCGGATGAAGCCATCAGCACGAGGGCGATTACGGCCCGGCGGAGAGAGGTACGGAGCATTAGTGGCCTCCGGATGGGAATAAGACCTTTGAGGATATCAGGAAAGCTCGGGGTGACGGCGGGAGAGTGCGTACCCTGGATACCAGGACCTGGCCGGCTCTTTTGTCCTTGGACCGAGCGGCACGATTGCAAGGGCGTGCTTATCTTCAGCAACCCTGACCGGGCGGCAGTCAACCCTGCTTTACGTGAGTTGGTGGGACGTAGTTCGCCCCTGTGGAACGTAAATACCAATGACCCAACTTGGTCAGCCCAACGCGCAACGGCCACTACCTTGCCAAACGGCTGCGCCCAGCATGGTGGTCAACGCCTGGATGCGGATCATTTCTCGCGTTCGCTTGAGCTGTTCCGCTGGCTGGGCAGACACTATTCTCCGCTACCCATTCCGCTGTTATACTGGCTTGGGACCATGCTAAGTCCCGCGGTCCCCCGCATTATTGCCGCAACTCCTGGCCGGGCGCGTAGCTCAATTGGCAGAGCAACTGACTCTTAATCAGTAGGTTGAAGGTTCGATTCCTTCCGCGCTCACCAACTAACCCTAAACGCGGGAATGGTTTGCCTGCTCCGAGATTTTCCTCTACAGGGCGAGTTGCTTTCCGGGGTGACCACCCTCGGTGACCAGTTTGCCGACACAGCGTGGTGCTGATTTCAGCTTTCGCGCTCCCAACGCTTCCGACGGGTGCTCCCGCTAAGGAGAGTATTTATCCCGCAAAATCGGCTGCTTTCGGGCGTAAGCTGTGAGGCCACCTCAAAGACCAGGAATGTCGGTAAACAACAGATGCCCACTATTCGTTTCCGAGACCTGTCTGCGGGAGAATTTCTCAAGCTGACCGGGCCGTTGTTAGTAGTGCTCGCCGTCGGCCTCGCGCTAAGAGTTTTCTATCCCTCGGATTGGTGGCCGCAGGACGTCGCCCCATTACTAGCTGACGCCTTGATTGTTGCGGGGCTCATGGGCTTGGCGCTGAAACGGTTTGCCACGCGATTCTTGATTAGAAGGGTTGCGGATGAGCTCGCAGAAAAGTTGGTTGGGCGTGGGTTGCCGTCTGAGCTTCAGGCGCACATAAAGAAGATTGTAGAAACGGACTTGGTCAAGGTACTCCATTGAGACTCAATCGCCAGGCGCAGCTATTGTCGTTCAAAAACAAGGATGTTGGGAAAACTTCGGCCGACCCTTTGCACGGTCATCGTTAAGCCCTTGAGATCGGAAGAAAGTTTAATCTGCTGCGTACCCCTGATCTTGCCGTTGAACTTGTCTGTCGTCTCCAGAAGGTGCTCGTTTACCCGGTGTACCGAGGAGGTAAAGCCGGGGGGAACATTCGCGCCCAGGGTCGGATAATCTTTACCATCGAATTTCATGTTTGTAGTTGTTCCTGAAGAAGGATTGATGATGGAAAGGCCGTCCCCCTCATAGGACCGGAGTTGGAGCACAAAGGCTGACGTCAGCGCCTCACTCGTGCTTAGCCAAGTGCCCGCGAAACCTGATCCCGCTCCAGACCGCTTGTAGACATAGTTCAGGTTGTACGTCGAGCCGTTGGGATTTATGCCTGTGAAGTCGTCCCTGAGCGTATTGCCGTCCTTGGAGAGTCTCCAGTTCGCCATGATGATCGTACGGCCCTTCTCTTTGCGAACCACCTTCAAGGCGTCGGTCCCCTCTACGGTGACGGACAGCGTCGTTCCGAAAAGGCCCGGCTGATCCGTCCCATCGGCCACAATCGTCTCGGCGTTGCCGTTACCCTCAAAGTCAAAGGCATACTTGTTTGGGCCGAGACTCTCAACCTTCATCTGGTCGGTGAGCTTGCTTTTGGACGGGTTGAGCTTCCAGTCGCCGACGAACGGATCGTTCGCGGCCCGCAACGTGGCAGTCGCCAAGCATCCAACGAGCAGCACTTGAAGAATACGTTTGAACATTGTTGTTCCTCCCGATTGTGACAGGGTGCGACTCTCCCAATAGACGATACCGCCCAGGCTTGGATAGCAACCGGTGCATGCATCTGACAAAAATCCCTAGTAAAAAATCCCAATCCACCTCAAGGCGTCGGTCCCCTCTACGGTGACGGACAGCGTCGTTCCGAACAGGCCCGGCTGGTCGCAGGGTCTGCCTGGCGTATGATTTCGCGCCCTTTCGCGAGCGTCCTCCCGCGCCCGTCCCCAAGTTCCTTGATCTTCGCGTCCATGGATGCAGAGGGAGATTGCGCGGGGGCCACCGCTAAGCCCGGTGTTGGCTTCGTGGGGTGGCTGACCGGGACGGGCCTTTCATATACAGCTCCAACTCTGCCGGCTGATTTACCTGCGCTCAGCGTAAACCTGCAAGCTCCGTTTAGACCCTGAGCGAGCCGCGGAATCCCCTGGCGGCATAGTAAGATTCCGCACCGTTGTGATACAGGAAAACAGTGTCGTAGCGGCGATCACAAAAGAGAGCGCCGCCAAGTTTTCTGATAGCAGAAGGCGTTTTCACCCAGCTCGAGGTTTTGGTATCAAAATGTTCCAGTTTCTGCAACTCTCGATATTGTTCTTCCGTTAAAAGCTCAATACCCATGGCCGCCGCCATGTCCATAGCGTTATCGGCTGGTTTATGTTCCTTCCTTGACTCCAGCGCTTGACGGTCGTAGCAGAGACTTCTGCGGCCTTTAGGACTTTCCGCTGAGCAATCATAAAAAATGTATTCGCCGGTCTTCTTATCGTGGCCAACAACGTCCGGCTCGCCGCCGGTTCTTTCCATTTCATTCAGTGACCACAGTTTTTCAGCATCAGCTTCCAGCTTTGTTTGCACTTCAGCCCATGCCAGACCTTTATGGCGATTCATGTTTTTCTCAAAACGGGCTTGCAACGCTCGGAGTAGTCCTTCGCGTCGTTCTGGTGACAACTCCCTGTTTGTTTGTATGGCCTTCATATCGGTGTCCTTAATTTATTGCTGTGTCCTGTCAGGCCGATCTTTTCGAAAACAGCCGTCGCACGAGATGGCCTTTCCACATCCACAATCCTGTAAGAACCATTCCAGGAAAGAAGACAAACCGGGTAGGCGGGGCATAGGCTGGAAGCTTGTCGAACGGACTAAAGATATAGCCGTATATGGGAATAGCAAGGATGAGGTGAATCCAGCGAAAAATGGAACGTTGGGTGGGAATATTCATGGTCGCCTCCGCGAGCGTGGTTGGTTCATTGTTTGCAGTCGAGTGCGGTTCACGGCTTTTGAGCCGCTTTGGGCGGCCAGTTAGGCGTTTCCATACCGAACTGCCTGGCGTACTCCGCGTTCAGCCGCTGCCAGCCGCCGAACTTCATGGCCTCGGGGCCGACGATGCGTCCCACGGGCTGACCGGCGAGAAGCCGATCCAGCACGTCGAGGCAGATGTGCCACCCGGCAGCACCCATAGAGATGAAGCGGCGACCGATGTTGGTCCACAGCGTCAGGCGCGTGCCGCCAGCAAAGGCTTCGAGTTCCCAGCGCATATCGAAGTCGCCCCAGTTGTACTCAAGAGCCTTGGGAGCGTCGGCTCGCGTCACTGTGGCTTCGCTAACGTGCGGCGCGGGCGCTCCCACCGTGGTGAGCTTCACCATGGCTCCAACCGTGCCCAGGCTCCCATCGGCGTCGAAGGGAGCCCACTCGCGCAGATGCGCCGGGTCGGTTAGCGCCTGCCAGACTTTTTGCGGCGGGTGACGCAGTTCTCGGACGAGAATGAGTGTCCACTTCTCTCCGTCCTTTCGTATCTGGGCCCCGCGGGCCGGACCAGGTGTGTATTGTTCGTGAGCGGTCATCTTTTTCTCCTAGCGGCGATCCTGCGGAACGCCCCTTACCAGCGCGTCAGCTGTGTGACCTGAATGAGATTGCCGCAGGTGTCGTTCAGCATGGCGATCCTGGAAGCAGTCACGTCGGTTGGGGGCATGGTGAACTTGGCGCCATGCGCTTTTATGCGTTCGTAATCGGCCTGCACGTCGTCAGTGAAGAACATGGCCGCGGGCTGGTTCTGTTGAAAAATCGCCTGCTGATACGCTTTGGCCGCGGGGTTGTTGTTGAGGGCCAGTTGCAGTTCCGTGCCGTCCGGCTCCTCGGGTGAGGCCACGGTGAGCCAGCGAAACGGCCCCTGGCTGAAGTCGGCTTTCTTCACGAAGCCCAGCACTTCGGTATAGAAGCGCAGGGCCTTGTCCTGGTCGTCCACGTATACGCTGGTCATTTTGATTTTCATTTCGTTTCTCCTTGGCCACGTTCGCGGCTTGGGCCGCCTCGTCTTCTGCTGGTCTTCCTTTTGGTTGGGGTTGACTGCTCCATGCGGTCGAGGTGGCGTTCGAGAGCATCCAGGTGAGCGGACCAGAACCGGCGGAACTGAGCCAGCCAGGCATCCAGTTCCTGAAGTGGTTCAGGCTTCAGCCGGTAGAGACGGCGTTGTGCGTCCACCGTGGATTCCACAAAACCGGCCTCGCGCAGCACCCGCAGGTGCTTGGACACAGTCGGCTGCGGCATACGAAGCTGACGCTCGATCTCCCCTACCGACTGTTGTGACGAGACCAGGAGGCTCAATATGGCGCGGCGGTTCGGCTCGGCAAGGATTTCGAACACAGATTGCACGCTCTTTATATACTCTAACTGGCATATACTTGT
>DASVBI010000256.1:0-2500 GCA_036375915.1 Terriglobales bacterium
GTGGGCCAGGTGGTGCAGGCGGTGCGCCTTGGACTTTTGAAATACTTTCCCCGCGAGCGCGCCGTGCTGATCAACAGCGATGCCGGCTCCCGCGATGGCAGCACCCAGGCGGTGTTACAGGCGGCCGCGGCCTCTCTTCCGGCGGATGCCGCCCGCAGCTCGTTGCGCACGTTTCACGCCGTTACTGCCAGCCGTGGAGAGGGCGCGAGCACGCCATCCGCGCTGCTTCCCCTGATGGCGGCCGCGGACCTGCTGCAGGCCAAGGCCTGCGCGGTCATATCCCCTTCCGCCAGCGTCAACCCGGACTGGATTCAGCGCCTCCTGGCGCCGCTTTACCGGCAGGAATACGCCCTGGTGGCGCCGCTTTACCGCCGCCACAAATTCGAGGGCCTGCTCATCAAGTTGCTGCTCTACCCCATGACCCGGGCCATGTACGGCAAGAGAATTCGCGAGCCCTACCCCGCGGATTTCGGCTTCTCCGGGCGCCTGGCTGCCGAACTGCTAGCCGGCCCCATAGCTTGGGAGCCGGAAGCGGAAGACGTTGGCGACCAGTTGTGGCTTACCATCTCGGCTGTGGCCAGTGGGTACGCGGTTTGCGAGGCTTTTCTCGGCGCCAAGGCGCAGACCGACCACACTTCCGACCTGGTGCGGGCCATGCGCCAGACCGCCGGCGTCCTGTTTGCCTCCCTGCCGGACAAGGTGGAGCGCTGGCAGACCATCCAGGGCTCGGAGCCGGTCCCGCTGACCGATGGAAGCGCGGAAATGACCGACGAACCGCTGCGGCTGAATCGCAAGCGCCTGTATGCCATGTTTCGTTCGGGGGTCACCGAACTGCAGCCGGTTCTTAGCGCCATTCTGACCGCCAGAACCCTGGCCGAGCTGACGGGCTCTGCTGACGCCGGGGAAGAGCAGTTTTGCTTTTCCGATCAGCTTTGGGCGCGAGTAGTTTACGAATTTGCCGTTTCCTATCACAAGGCGGTGATCAGCCGCGACCACATCATTCAGGCCCTGGTCCCGCTGTATCGCGGCAAGTTGTATGAATTTCTAACGCAGAACCGCCATGCCAGCGCCGAAGAGGTGGAGGGGCGCCTGGAGGCGCTCTGCCTGGCTTTTGAGCGGCTCAAAGTATACCTGTTGCAGTTGTGGAACGGCCAGGAAGGAGCTTCTTATGAAAGAAATGATCCTCCAAGAGCTGAGCCGGATGTGGGACGGGCTGGCGAGGGGGTTTGCCCATCTGGTGCCGCGGCTGATCGTGATGCTGGTAGTGATAGCCGCGGGATGGCTCATCGCGTATGCTCTCCGGGCTGCGGTGCGGGGCATCCTGCGTATCAGCCGGTTTGAGCGGCTATCGGAAAACGCGGGTACGGCGCGACTGCTGAACAAGGCTGCGCTCCCCTCTTCCAGCGAACTGCTGAGCGCCTTTGTTTTCTGGGTCACCTGGCTGGGCTTTTTCCTGCTGGGTATCAGCGAACTGGGAATCGGACTCCAGGAGCACGTTTCCCATCTGTTCTTGTATCTTCCTCGAATTCTGGTAGCGGCGCTTATTGTGCTGTTTGGGCTGGCGGCGGCGAGCTTCTTCTCCCGGGCCGCGCTGCTGGCTGCGGTCAATTCCAACTGGCCTTCGCCGCGCCTGATCAGCGGCGCTATCCGCTTCGCTTTGGTCGTTCTGGCGCTAGCCATGGCCTTCGAGCAGTTGGGGCTGGCGGAGCAGACCATTATCGCCGCCTTCTCCATCCTGTTTGGAGCCCTGATGCTGGGACTGGCCATCGCCTTTGGCCTGGGGGGGCAGCACCTGGCGCGCCGCATGCTCGAACGCCGATTCTCCCGCGAGCACGAGCGCGAGCACGAGGACGAACTTTCGCCGTTGTAGGCGGCGCTCGAGGATCGCGCCCGGCAGGCCGTTGATCCTGCCGGATACTCTGAAGGCCAGAACAGGCATGGTACATTGGCTTCGCCATGCGGCGGAGGGCGGCGAATGTCCTGGGTTATCAAGCTGGAAGACGAATTAGGGGAACGCGGCGAATGGGTCATGCTGCACGGCGTGGTCCCTTCCTTTGAGGAAAAAAACTTTGCCATCCTGCGCTGCATTGATCCCTACGGTCACACCGTCTTCAATCACCTGCAGATGGAGCCCTTCCTGGAGGAGTGGGAAAAAGTGCGGGAGCGGGCGCACGACGACTCGCAGCTGCTGGCCTGGAACAAAGTCAAAGAGATGGCGCAGGTCTGCCAGAAGGACCGGGACCTGTACCTGAAGTTCGTGGGCAACTGACCTTTTTTCAACCTGTGTGAAAAGCTATTTGGAGAGGGCGGCCAAGGTTTCGCGGAAGAGCGCTTCGAAGGACCAGCGATTGCCGTTGGCCACTTTGGCCAGGGCGCGCTCGGCGGCCGGGCGCTGATAGCCCAGGTTGACCAGGGCGGAAAGCACATCCTCCTCCACCGGACTGGCAGGCGCGGCCACGGGCGCGGCGCCGAAATCCTGCAACTTGTCGCGCAATTCCAG
>DASVBI010000254.1:0-4221 GCA_036375915.1 Terriglobales bacterium
TGTTCAGGTTCACCCGTGAAAAGGAGTAGTAATAGGTGCTCATCAGCTTGCGGGTGTGCTGAATCCGCAGCGTGGCCATGCTCAGCCAGTCCTTGTTGTCGCTGCTGCCGTCTCCGGGCAGAGAGTAATGAAACATCTCGCCGTGGTTATCAATCTGCAGCACTGCTTTGTCGTCCCAGAAGGAGCGCCAGGCATTGGCGGAGAGCGTCTTGTAGTTCTCCTTTAGTCCGGAGATGAAGCTGAGCACACCTCCGGCGCTGGAATTGATTTTGCCGAAGTTGTAGCCCGCATTCCAGTGCCACCCCGCACGCGTATCCTGGGCGCGGAATCCCCAGTCCGACTGGTCGAACCCCGTATCGGTCAGCGAAGTTGCCAGGCGCACATCGTTGTTGTTACTCAAATGGCTGAAGCTGAAACGCGGCAGGTTGGGAAGGTCCACCGTCCAGTCGGCGTTCAATTGCGAAAAATTGCTGTTGGAGCCAAACAGGCTGCCGGTCGTGTCGAAGGCGCTCTTGCGGTACACCAGGTGAAAGGGATAGCGGCTAACCGGCAAGAATGCCAGCGAAACGCCGCCCCCCAGCAGGTTGCTGCCATAGTCGCCGCCGGTCAAGGAGGTGGCGCCACGCTGGGTATTGAAATTGGTGTCAAACTGCAGCAGCTTGGGGTCTTTCAGGAAACCGCTCACGTCGAGGCCGAAATCGCCGGCTACATCGTTATAAGAGGAAGGTTCGCCCTGGCCATTGATTACTGGCGTGTAACCGGTGTTGAACACGTCCACGCCCACCGTGCCTTTCATGTGCCAGCGCTCGGTCTCCTCGTAGCCGTACTGGGCCAGGCATGGCAGAGCCCACAGCAGGACTCCGATGGCCAGTATCCGGGTTGTGCTCGCCCACTTCATCACTTCCTCGCCGGACTTGCATATTCAAAAGGGGGGGAGGCCCAGGCCAAACGGCGCTACTGCGCCTCCCCGAAGTTGTTACTTGTGGCAATAGGTGCAGAAGGTCCCGCTGGTCTGGGTCGGGAAAGCCTGCGTCATGATGCCACTGGCGTTATGCGGATCGTGGCAAGTGGCGCACTGCATCTTGCCTTCGAACAACGGGATTTCGCCTGCGCCGTCCACCGAGGTCGTGCTCGCCGGAACCAGCAATCCAGCGGCATTGGCCAGGGCGGCGTTGTAGGTGAAGTTCACCGGGTGCTGTTGCGTCAGATCGGTGACCGTCCTGTCGGCCGCCATGAACGTGGTGTCCTGCGTCGGACGCACTGCCGAATACCAGGAGTTGACCGCCACTGTGCCGTCGTGGCAGGAGAGGCACAGGTTGCTGACCGTGGGCGTGCTTACCCCGCCCAGGTCGGTGATGTCCGTGTTGTAGCCCGAAAAGCTCGAGCTGGTGTAAACCCCGTAGCTGGTCTTGCTCGACAACTTGTGGTTCCAGAGCAAGGGGCCGGCCGAGGCCGGGGCTGTCACATCCGAGAATTTATGGGCAATGTGACAGTAGTTGCAGAGCGTGTAGGAACCGCCGCCGTATGTGGTGCGGAGATCATGCGGCCCTCCTACAATTGCACTCTTGCCGACCTTGGCGAAGCCCATCGTGGCCGTAATGGTCACAATGAGGACTACCAGGCCGAGCGCTTTAGCTGTTCTCATAAGACCTCCCGATAGAATGAGTTGCAACTCTTGTATCTACTGCATGCAGTACTGCGGTAAGACATCTGCCCGCACTTTTCGTGCGCAACAGAACTCATGTCAGTTCCCTCCCAGGAACTGGAAAATCTGCACCCGTGCGTTCAGGCTGTCGCTGACGTAAACGCGGTTGTTCTTATCAATATGGATATCCATGGGCAGGTTGAACTCGCCGGGGTTCTGCCCAAAAGCGCCGACGAACATCAGCACCTTGCCCTCAGGGGTGAAAATCTGAAAATTGTTGAAGGCGGCGTCTACCACCCACAGGTGGCCTTCTTGGTCAAACGCCAAGCCCTTCGGGCGGACGAATTCGCCGGGGCGCGTGCCCTGCCGCCCGATGCGGCGCACGAACTTCAGGTCCGGGGAGAATACCTGCACCGAGCAACTTCCGGTGTCGGTCACTGCGATGCTCCCATCCGGCGCCACCGCCACGGCTATGGGAAAGTTGAATTCGCCCTTCTTAGTGCCGCGCTTGCCTACTTTGCTCACCAGTTCCAGCGTGTCCGAGTTGAAGATCAGCACTTGATGCTGTTGCGAATCCACCACGAACAGGCGTTGTCGGGCCTCATCCAGAGCCATATATGTGGGATTCTTGATGCCGGAGTCCCCCCCCAGCGTGCCCTGAAGGCGTGCGTCCGGGCCGAACTTGAAGACCATGTGCATTTGCGCGTCGGCGACGTAGAAGTTGTCTTTGGCGTCTACCACCACGCCCAGCGGGGTGCGGAACTGCAGCCCGCGGTCGCCGTTCACCCGCGTAACCTGGTGCTTCTCCGCATCCAGGATGTAGAGCATGGCGCGCTGGCTGGAGACGATGTAGACCCGTCCTTTGCTGTCGCTGGCCACGCCTGCCGCCTTCTCGAACATCTCCACTACGTTGGGGTCGCCATTGCCCACCATCTTGTCCACCCAGGAGCGCTTTTTCCTGGGCTCGATGTCGTAATTGCTGGAATACGACATCAGGAACTTCACCCGCGGCTTGTCCGGGGGCAGCGGCCACACCAGGTTGGTGGGCGCGGCCTGCGCCTTGTCGCCTTTCTTGTTGCCGGCTGACGCCGGTTGCGCTGCGGCCAGCAGTAAACTCGCCGCCGCCAGACCGAAGATGAGCGTGATGTGCTTGCGTGGGGTCATTGCTTGTCCGGTCCGTTCTTGGGCGCCGCCGGCTGTTCCTGCGCCTGGCGCCGTTGTTTGTCTTGGAAATCTTTTTCATTCTGCTGCTCGGCGGCTCCGTACTTCTTCAGGTTTTCCGTCCGCTTTTGCGCCTCATAGGCCTGGTGGCAGGCGTTACAGACATCGCCGTGCTTGTCGTTCTTCGCCGTGCGGATCAGGTACTGCTGGCTGGAGGCGTGCTGTTCGTGGCAACTGAAGCAGGAAATCTTTTGCGCCGGGTTGGTGGGGTCGGCCATGCCGCTCACCGGATGGCTGGCAAAGGGGTGCCCGATCTGCGCTTTGTCGTTGGGCAGGATCTTGGGAATCTCAGCAAACTCCTGCGCTGAAATTTCCTGGGACGCGAACAGAGAAACTTTGTCGCCGCTCACATTGCGGTCGGCGTGGCAAGCCAGGCAAAGCGCGTTGCCCTCGGCTCGCGTCTGCTTGGGAAAATCGCTGCTGTGGGGGGAGTGGCAGGTAACGCACTGCCCCTGTTCGTAGGGCTTGTGCAGCACCTCTTCTTTGCTCTTCTCGTGGCAGGTGAAGCACAGCTCGTTCTTGGGCGCGACCAGTTCCACCGTGGTGGTGGTGCCGTCGCTCTTCACGTTGTGGCAGGTGCTGCAGCCCATGGCAATGGCGGAGTGCACCGCCTTGCCCTTGGTTTTGTCCTCGTGGCACTCCAGGCAGTTCTTGTCCTGCACATCCTTGGGCAGCGGCACCGGATGTTCGGCGGCGGCCGCAGGCAAGCCCCATGCCAGAACCAGCAGGAGGAGAAACATTACGCGTTTGCCGGTGAGCTTCACTTCACCCTCCAACCGCTATTCAGCACGCGTCTAGCCGCGCCGGGGGAGTAGAGGGCCAGGGCAGCCGGCTGCTTGTAAGTTGCTGAGCCGGCAGTGGATTGGTCGCTGGCCTGGGGAATCGGGAGGGTGTGGCCGGAGGATTTGGCTTCCCGGGATGGGCTATCTCCCACAGCGGGACACGTGAAATGCCCCAACCCTGGTTTTGGGCAAAAAAAGACGGCCACGAGACACCTCCAGTTGTCCCAAATCGGAACTGTTCCGGTTTGGAACCATGCTCCCCTGCCTGCCCCTCCCTCCCATAGGACTCAGATCACACGCGGCTGTGACCGATGACATCTTCCCGCCCGTTTCTCCTCGCCCGCCGGGCCCAAATGCGTGAAATCACCGCAGTTAAAGCCTGGGCTGTGTGATATGGCTCACCCCTAGGCTCCGCCGCTTCCCCTCGCGAATCCGCTAAGTCGCGTCTTTACAGGCCATTGCTCTTCCTTCTGGCAGTGGCTCCCCACGTGCTCCTCCTAATCGCGGGAAGCAAGGGCTATATGGCGGGACCCACTCGCTCAACGGGACGTCGCATCTGGCAAACGCTGAGTT
>DASVBI010000577.1:0-3759 GCA_036375915.1 Terriglobales bacterium
CGATCCCGAACCTGGTCCGCAATTGATTCAGGCGGCTGAGTTGGCCAAGCTTTTGCAGGGGCCCGCCGGCACGAGGCCGCTCATCATCCAGGTGGGCTTTCGCACACTTTATGAGCAGGCGCATATTCCAGGTTCTGAATACGTGGGTCCGGCATCGGAAGTGCAGGGGCGGCAGGAGCTGCACAAGCGGGTACGGGCTCTACCGCGGAACCGGCTTATCGTGCTTTACTGCGGATGTTGCCCGTGGAGCCACTGCCCCAACGTACGGCCGGCGGACCAGGAACTGCGGGAGATGGGTTTCCGGAATGTACGTGTGCTCTACATCGCCAACAATTTCGGAGCGGACTGGGTAGATAAGGGATACCCGGTAAGCAAAGGAAACTAAGAAACTTAGGCCTACAAAATGGGCTCAGGCGGCACCTTGAACAGCAGAATTCCTTTCATCATAGGCGCGATCGTGGTGGTGGCGGCCAGTCTGTATTTTGGAACGCGGGACGTCAGTGATCCACCCAGCTTTGGTGTCACCTCCGGGCAACACCTTCCGGCTCCACAAGTGACGCTCACCGACCTGAACGGGCAGAAATTGGACTTGGCCAGCTACAAGGGAGATGTAGTGCTGGTTGACTTCTGGGCGACCTGGTGTGACCCGTGCAGGGCGGAGATTCCGCACTTTGTCGAACTGCAGAATAAGTATCGCAGCCAGGGTTTCCGGATAGTGGGCATTTCCATGGATGACGGGCCAGGCCCGGTGCGGGACTTTTACGGCCAGTACAAAATGAACTATCCCGTGGCCATGGGGGATGCCAAGCTGGCGGGGCGCTTCGGGGGAGTCCTGGGACTGCCCGTGAGTTTTCTGATCGGACGCGATGGCCGCATCTACGCGCGGCACGTGGGCGAGACCGAGCCTTCGGTTTTTGAAGGTGAGATCAAACAGTTGCTGGCACGCCCGGCAGCGGCCTCGGGATTATGAAGGCCTGTGATTTGCAATTGTATCGGGGACCTGAGCCGCGCCAGTCGAATTAAACCTGCCTTTGGTCCTGCTCGGACCTTCCTCCTTCTGACCTCAGCGATTCCGCCTACGCGGGATTGCGGATGCCCTCGCCGGCAAAGCGGGCGGCGGAATGCGGCTCGGCCGTGGCGCAGAACAAACAGCGGCGAAAGTTTCCATTGCGTACCCGGGCTTGAGGCCTGGGAGACCGCAGGCGACTGAGCGCAGCGAAGGGTCTTCATCTAGGAACGAAATCCAGAACAGGATTGGTGCCCGGGACCGGAATCGAACCGGTACGGACCTTTCGGCCCTCGGGATTTTAAGTCCCGTGCGTCTGCCAGTTTCGCCACCCGGGCAGGGTGTGCCTGCAGTTGTCAGCTTACCACCGCCAACCAATAGGTTTCGATTGCGCTTCGGGGAAGCCCAGATGGGGAAGACGGCGCCCACGTGAGTCCTTCGGCGCCAAAGCGCCGCCGACCTGATGATTTTCGGCGGGGTAGCGGGCGAGGGCCGGCACTACAGAGTGCCTATTGGTTGACCCCGCTGGCCAGGAAGCCGCCATCCACGGGAATGGTGGCGCCGGTAACGAAGCCGGCGGAATCGGAGGCCAGGAAGATGGCCGCGCCCACCAACTCCTCCACTTGGCCGAAGCGCTGCATGGGAGTGCGCACCAGAAATTCCTGGCCGCGGGGAGTGCCGTCGAGCAACTTCTGGTTCAAAGCGGTGCGGAACACGCCGGGCATGATGGCGTTCACGCACACGCCTTCAGGCGCCCACTCCACCGCCAGGGTGCGGGTGAGAGAGAGCACCCCCCCTTTGCTGGCGGCATAGGCGGCAGATTGGAAGAGGCCGAGAAAAGAGGAAAGGGAGGCGATGTTGATAATGCGGCCATAGCGGCGCTCCACCATGTGGCGGCCGAAAATCTTGCAGGCGTGAAGCACGCCCTTGAGGTTGATATCCAGAATAGCGTCCCAGTCCTGGTCGCTGAGTTCCAGGGTAGGCAAACGCTTGGCGATGCCGGCGGAGTTGACCAGAATGTCCACCTTGCCGAAGGCGCGCAGCGTTTCCTGAAGCAATTGGTGCAAGGAAGATTCAGAAGTCACGTCGCAGGTAATGCGGAGCGAGCGGCGGCCCAGGCGCTCGATTTCTGAAGCCGCGGCCGCCACCTCCTGGGCGCGGCGCGCGCTGGGAATCACATCCGCTCCGGCTTGCGCCAGGCCAATAGCCAGGGCGCGGCCGATTCCCGAGCTGCCGCCAATCACCACTGCCGTCTTGCCGTTCAGGTCCAAACCCGGATAGCTCATAAACGTTTGCTCACCAATTCCACATCGTGCCGTCCAGCTTGCGGTTGACGGGCAGGTAGGCGCGCTCATAAGGAAACTTCGCCGCCAGCTTCTCGTCATAATCCACGCCCAGGCCGGGCTTTTCGCCGGCGTGCAGGAATCCATCCTTGAAGTAGTAATCGTGGGGAAAAACTTCGTCCGTCTCTTTGGTGTGCCGCATGTACTCCTGAATGCCGAAGTTGTTGATCGAAATATCGAAGTGCAGAGCCGCGGCCATGGAAACCGGCGACAGGTCGGTAGCGCCGTGGCAGCCGGTGCGCACGTGATAGAGTTCGGCCAGCGCCGCAATTTTCTTCAGGTGGGTGATGCCGCCGCTGTGCACGATGGTCATGCGCAGGTAGTCAATCAGCTGCTCGGTGATGAGCAGGTGCGCGTCCCAAATGGAGTTGAAGACTTCGCCGACCGCCAGGGGAGTGGTGGTGTGCTGGCGAATCAGGCGAAAGCTTTCCTGCAACTCGGCGGCGACGGGGTCCTCCAGCCAGAACAGGTGAGAGGGCTCCAGGCTCTTGCCCAGGCGAGCGGCCTCGATGGGCGTGAGCCGGTGGTGAACGTCGTGCAGCAGGTGCAGCTCGTCGCCAAACTTGAGGCGCAGGGCAGCAAACAGCTTGGGCACGTGCAGCAGATATTTTTCGCTGGACCAGGCGTTCTCCGGGGGCAAGCCCTTTTCCGCGGGCTCGTAGAAAAGCTTGTCGCCGGCCACGCCATAGGTGGAAGCCAGGCCGGGAATGCCGCTTTGGGCGCGCACCGCCTTATATCCTAGAGCAACATATTTGCCCACTTCGTCCGCGGTCTCCTCGATGTCACGGCCGTTGGCATGGCCGTAAACCAGCACGCCGGTGCGGCTCTTCCCGCCCAGCAAGTTGTGAACCGGAGTCTTCAGGGCTTTGCCCTTGATGTCCCACAGGGCCATATCCACGGCGGCGATGGCGGTCATGGTCACCGGACCGCGGCGCCAGTAAGCCCCACGGTAGAGGTACTGCCAGATGTCCTCGGTCTGGAAGGGATCGCGGCCGATGAGGCAGGGAGCAAGGTGGTCGGAGAGATAAGAGGCGACCGCGAGCTCGCGGCCGTTGAGGGTGGCGTCGCCCAGGCCGTAAATGCCTTCGTCGGTGTGGAGCTTCAGGGTAACAAAATTCCTCCCCGGGCTGCAGACCATCACTTTAACTTCCGTAATCTTCACGCCCTTGTCCTCGTCACAACTTGTGAATCCCGCTAGATGCGCCGGACCAGGCCTTGTTCCGTGGCCCGCGTATTGCGAACCAGTAACAATACTAGGAACATGCCTATGAGGGGAACTATGCCGGCGGCAATCACGATGGGATCGAAGGAGTGGGTGCCGGACCAGCGGCGGGCGTCGGAGATGTGACCGATAAGTTCGGAGGCGATGATGGTGCCGATGCCCGCGCCGGTTCCGCTGATGCCGCTGAC
>DASVBI010000145.1:0-2367 GCA_036375915.1 Terriglobales bacterium
CGGCCCTCACGCGGCTGATCAGTTCCGCCGTAAGCCTGGTTTTCACCGACACATCCACCGGTGTGCACACAATTTTCCTCCACGGCGCGCGCAGCACGATGTGGGCCGCCTCCGGATCGAACCACATATTGAATTCGTGCCTTGGCGTGTTGATGAACTCAGGGTCGTCGGTTTGCGGGTTCAGACTGGCGCCCATGAACGCCAGTTCCTTCGCCAGCCGTGGAAATTCCGGGTCGAGCGATATGGCAAGCGCCAGGTTTGTCATCGGCCCAGCTTCATAGATGGTGACTTGGCCGGGATACTTGCGCACTATGCGTACCAGGAAGTGAGCGGCATCTTCGTCCAGTGGGTGGGTGGTGGGCGTGCCTTCGCGCATATCGCCCAGTTGCTCCGCCGGGTGGTAAAAACCTGGAGTCCATGCGCCGACCCATGCCACCGAGCCATAGCGCTGTTCCCACAACTCGGTCTCCGCTTTGCGCCGCACCAGGGGATACTCCGCTCCCGGCACCACCGGAATGTCGGTACGTCCGATGATTTCCAGCATGCGCAAGGTGTGCGCCAACTCGGCCTTGAGCCACTGATCCCCTGTCACCACAGTAATGCCCAGCACATCCGTCTGCGGCGACTGGATCAGCAGCAAAATGGATTGTTGGTCCGTTCCTCCCGGCCCGGCTGCGTCCTGGTCAATGATTACTTTGCGCTTCTCCTGACCGCACGCAAGACATGAAATGAAGAGCACTGCTACCACCCACCGCCACCGCTGGCCGAGTTTCATCATTCACCTCAAAAGTTAATGGGCCGCGACGGCGAGCATTGGGGCGGCCTATTGTTTGCCCGACAATCTGCCAATCAATAGCTCGAAGAATTGTCCCGAATCCACATCCACCGCCACTTTCGCGTTGGGAACAAATTTATCGCGTACCACGGGCGAAGTGCTGGCGCCCGCGAGCGTCAGCGCGGACCCGCGAATGGCGAAGCTCACCCCCGCCTTTTGCTCCATGCCCGGCCGCCGCCGCAGATCGCCGGCAACGGGACTGTAACCCAGCGTGGCCCCGGCGGTCAGTTCGCCCTCGGTTTCCACGTCCACGTAATAATCCTGATATTGCAGCAGGGCCGGGTTAATGAAGCTGGCCACCGCCAGCGGGTCGTGCATATTAGGGCCTACCAGGAATCCCTCCTTTCGGTTGTGCTCCAGAACATGGCGGCCGATTTTCGCCGCCGCCTGGCTGACCGGATTCTGCGCCGCTTCCAGCGTGCGGACGTGTTCCTCGGTCAAAGTTGTCTTGCGGGTCACGTCCAGGCCGACCATGGTGATGGGAATTCCCGACTGAAACACGATGCGCGCCGCCTCCGGGTCCACGTACACATTGAATTCGGCCGCCGGCGTGATGTTCCCGCCGGAAAGCGAGCCGCCCATCATCACCAGACCGCGCACCATGCCCGCCAGTTCGGGGTCGCCGCGCAGCGCCACGCCAACATTGGTCAGCGGTCCGATCGTGATCAGCGTGACCTCGCCCGGATACCTGCGAACCGTGCGCCCAATGAAGTCGGCGGCGCTCTCCGCGATGGGCTTGGTTATTGGTTCGGCAAACACCGCTCCTCCCAGGCCGTTCTCGCCGTGCGCATAAGCCGCTGTGACGAGGCGCCGCACCAGCGGTTCTCTGGCCCCCGCGGCCACGGGAATGTCCCCGCGGCCGGCAATTTCCACCATACGCAGCGCGTTGGGCAAAGTCAGCTCCAACGGCACATTGCCGGCCACCGGGGTGATGCCTTCAATCTGAAGTTCCGGCGAGCGCATGGCTAGCAGAAGCGCGAGGGCATCGTCCACGCCGGGATCGGTATCAATGATCACCCGCGCCATGCCGCCGCGGCCTTCGCCCCGTGGCCTCCGCTCCGTCATTGGCGCTGCTGCCTGCGCCCGTTTTGCCAGTCCGCCGACCGTCAGGCCCGCGGCTGAACCGGCCACAAACTGCCGGCGTGTCATGCCCGAAGCTTTCTGTTCTCCATCCATAGCGTCCTTTCCGCTTACCGCTATTTGGCTTGCCGGGACGGCTGTGTCATCAGCTTTACATAAAGGTCGTAAAACTTTTGCGCGTTCAGATCGAACTGAACCGTTGCCAGCCGCTCGTAAGGCGGAACTTCGCTTCCCGGCGCCCAGAAAAGCGTTTCGCCGTAGCTGGGCCCGTGGTCAATATCAATGTCCACATACATCTGTTTCTCGCCCGTAATGATGGACGGGTCCAGCAGCGCGGCGGCCGACAGTTCGTCCCACATGAAGCTGGGCACCGAATATTTCGCCAGATATCTGGCCACCGGCGTTTCCCCCCTGGCGATGGCCGCTTGCATCTCCGCTGTGACGCGCGTCTT
>DASVBI010000635.1:0-6010 GCA_036375915.1 Terriglobales bacterium
CGGTTCCTCGACTCCTGTCGCAGTCAACTCTGTCTACTTGCTAGAAGCGGCTGGATCGGCGCTGGGCGGCATTCTGGCCAGCCTGGTATTCCTCCGCTATTTGGACTCCCTGCAGATTGCATTTCTGGTAAGCGCACTGAATTTGATGGCCGCAGCTGTTCTAAGCCTGCGCAAGCGATCGGTTCGGCTTGCCACGGGTGTGATCTTGTTCGTCGGTTGGGCACTCGTGGGTCTGCCGGAAGGTCGCCACCTGGAAGCCACCTCGCAGGGCCGTCTCTGGCCGGGCTTTCACCTGATGGATACTCGCAACTCCGTGTACGGCAGTCTGGCGGTGGTAGAAACCGGTGGAGTTCGCAGCCTGCTTGAGAACGGCCTGGTGATGTTCAACGCACCGGATCCCGCCTCAGCGGAAGAGGCCGTGCATTTTGCTCTGCTCGAGCACCCCGCTCCTCGAACCCTTCTTCTCATCGGAGGCGGCGCTGGCGGAAGCCTGCTGCAGGCTCTTCAGCATCCTAGTCTTGAGCGGGTGGATTACGTCGAACTCGATCCCACTGTGCTCGAACTGGCGGACAAATATTTCCCCGAACAATGGGCTGCCGCCAGCGCCGACCCCCGCGTGCATGTGCACCACGCAGATGGACGACTGTTCCTGAGGACGACCCACCAAGTTTTTGACGTCATCCTCGTCAACTTGCCCTCTCCGCAGACTGCGCAACTGAACCGCTTTTATACCGTGGACTTTTTCCGCGAGGCAGCGGAAAAGCTCTCTGCGCGAGGAGTCTTCTCCTTTCAACTGCACGCGGCGGAAGAGTACCTGAGCCCGGATCTGAGCGCTCTTCTGCGCTGCATCGTCAAGTCGTTGCACATGGCCTTTCCGGTTGTACGAACCATCCCCGGCGACATGGTGCATTTCTTCGCAGCCAAGCGAGACGACATCCTCGCCGCCGATTCTGCCGAACTACTTTCGCGCCTGCGGTCACGGCACTTGAAGACCAGTTATGTCCGTGAGTACTACATTCCATTTCGCATGATGCCCGACCGCGTCGCCGATCTCGAGCAGAAGATCCAGCCCCAAGTCGATACGCCCGTCAACCGCGACCTGGCGCCGATCGCCTACTACTTCGATGTCGCCCTCTGGAGCACGCAGTTCAACCGCGAATATCAGTACATCTTCAAATCCATCGCGGAACTGAGATTCGGACGGCTGGTGACATGGGCCGTCGCTCTCCTCTTCGCCATTGCAGGCACCATCTCCTGTTTACCGCAGTCTTCACCCCGCGTTCGCTGGAGCGCTGCATTCTGTATTGCCCTAGCAGGACTGACCATGATCAGCCTGGAAGTGCTGCTCCTGTTGGGCTTTCAAGCCATTTATGGCTACATTTATCACCAGCTTGCCATCCTGATTGCCCTCTTCATGACTGGCATGGCGCTGGGCAGTCGGTGGCGCTTGCGGTCCAGTGCACGTTCTTCGCGCGCGCTTGCTTCTCGTGCCGCCATGATGCAGTTGGCCAGCCTCCAGGTTCTGGTGGCTTTTTCCCCAGTGCTGCTCTACTTGTTTCTCAGTTCCCTCGCCGGGGTAAGAAGCCCTGGTATGCTGGCCCTTGTAAGTGAGATTGTCTTCCCCGCAATAGCCTTGCTGTCGGGCCTGCTAGGAGGATACGAATTCGCGCTCGCTACGGAGGTTTTCTTTGCGGACGCGCAAGCCCCTCAGGCAAGCATGGGAATGCTCTACGGAGTGGACCTGATCGGCTCGTGCCTGGGCACACTGGTATTAAGTGTCCTCCTGCTCCCACTCTTTGGGTTTCTCAAGGCTGCCGCGTTCATCGCGGCGGTGAACCTGGTACCTGCTCTCCTGGCCGCACGTGTCGGCTGGGCCAAACCGGGACCTCGGGGATGATGTCGCGCGAGATTTCCATTTCTCCAAAAACGACTGCTGTGAACATGAAGAGATCAGCGTCTTTGTCGCGCCATGCTTTAGCCGGCAGCCCTGCCTTCATCGCTGTCTCGTCCAGCAATGTGTTCCGATCCCAGTGTTGCTCGGGTGCCACCTGCGGCAGCAGAAGCCCGCGTGTGCGGCCCTTCACGATCATCAGGCCGTGCTCTCCTATCTTGATCTGATTTACGTCCGAAACGCGGCGCAGCGGAGACAGGACAGATACTTCGTACTTCAGTCGGCGCAAGTCGCTGGCCGCGACTGGCCGAAAGCGCGTGTCCCGCAAGGCGGCGAAGGCAGCGACATCACGGACCGTCTCCGCCAGCGGCTGCATCGCCACCGTGCGTCCAATGCAACCGCGAAGCTCGCCATTTTCCTTGAGCGTGACGAAAGCGCCACGATCTTGCATCAGGCTGGCAGGCAGGTTCGCGGGAAGCTTGTAAACCTTGTTCTCTCTTACGATGGACTCGACCGATTGCCTGGCAATTTGCAGCAATTGCCGCTTCTCAGCCGAAGTGAGCGAGAATCTCAGTGTTTCACGACCCTGGCTCGCGTCCTCCTGAAGCAACGCCACCGCACTGTAGCCAACCACGCGACTCCGTTCGCCGGTCACGTCGCCCGTGTTCGCATACTTGATCACTTTCGCGCGCGTTGCCCCAAGCCGTTCGGCAGCAATCATCGCCGCCACGATGGGTCCTCCCCCGCAGGCCTCCCACGTGCGGTTCTGGAAATTGTCGGAGAGCGTCAAGTAATCTCCTTCACTAATCGCGTTCAAGGTCTTTCCATCCAGAGTGACGGCCTGATCATAGGGGTGGTAATGAGAGAGATCGGAACTGGCAACGATCAGCGTATCCGTACCTCGAATGAGCTCTGCCAGAGCAACTCCCAGAGAGCGGCTCGCCTCGTAGCTCTGCTCACCCATGACGACAGGCACCAACCGGAAATTCCCGAGCGTCCGCTGCAGGAACGGGAGCTGCACTTCAAGGGCGTGCTCCGAACCCTCTGAAGAGGGAACGTGGCCCCGGCTGGAGAGTTTGACCTCCGGGCTCAAACGCGCCAGCTTCCGGGCGAACTCCTTGTCAACCGCAATGTTCCCGAGAGGAGTTACATAGGCATCGCCTTCGTATACCGAAGCGAACGGGAAGGCCTCAAAGTGTGAAGGCGCTATCACGATGACTCGATGCGTGGGCCGTCCTTTTAACAAGGCGTAGCTGTGGCCCGCCACCGCGCCAGAGAACGGATAGCCTGCGTGGGGCGCCACTAACGCAATGATCTGCCCTTTCTGCGCTGGCACCCTCGCATGGGCCACAAAGCCGTCGACCATCGCTGCCAGTTGTTTGGAATCTTTCGGATAGAAAGCTCCCGCCACCCCTGCTTGCCGGACCTGCTCCCCCGGTTCCGCTGGTGGATTCTTCGCAAGCACTAAGCATCCAAATAAAAAGAGAATTGCGATCAGGCGAGTCACTCTAATTCGGGGATCCATACGGACTCCAATCCTCTTCCCGCTTCAGCTCCAAACACCTGGAATTACGCGCTGGCAATATTCGCACTTTCCTTTACGAATATGCTTTTGCGTGATGGTGAACCCCGCCCGCTCGATGAGCAGACGGCGGCACTTCGGGCAATACGTGTTCTCGGCCGGATGTCCGGGCACATTCCCGATGTAGACGTACTGCAAACCCTCGGCGTCGGCGATCGCCTTGGCGCGTTCCAGGGTTTCGACCGGGGTAGGCGGAAGGTTTCTCAGCAAGTACAAAGGCTGAAAGCGCGTGAAATGGATCGGAACATCGGCTCCCAGATTGGATTTGATCCATCGAACCAGATCACGAAATTCAGTGTCGCTGTCATTCAGCGTGGGAACGACCAGGTGTACGATCTCCATCCACTTGGCTTGCTTCCGGGTCGTGACCAGCGTATCCAAGACGGGCTGAAGCTCCCCATTCACTACCTCCCGGTAGTAGTTTGGCGAGAATGCCTTCAGGTCGATCTTGATCGCGTCCACGTGCTGGCAGAGCTGCTTCAGCGGTTCTTGCTGAATAAAGCCGTTCGACACCACCACGGCTTTTAGTCCCTGCGCCCGAGCTGCGTCCGCAGCGTCGGTGACAAATTCGTTCCATACCGTCGGTTCACTGTAAGTGAAAGCTACCGAGGGACACCGATTCTGTTTCGCCAGCGAGGCTATGTCCGCGGGAGGCATATAACGGGCCGGCAGATCTTCAGGCTTGGCTTGCGAGATCTCCCAGTTCTGGCAAAACTTGCAGTTCACATTGCATCCCACCGTGGCCAGAGAAAAAGCCAGGATTCCGGGATGGAAATGGAAGAAGGGCTTCTTCTCGATCGGGTCAATATGCGCGGCACAGACCCGCGAGTGCACCAGCGTGTAGTACGTTCCTCCCCGGTTTTCACGGATGCGACAGTGCCCGCGTTCCCGGTCTCCGACCACACAGCCGCGCGGACACAGTTTGCACCGCACGTTTTTCCCCGGCAGCTTTTCGTAGAATCTGGCTTCAACCCGAAAGCGTGCATCATCTGGTTCGATGGCGGACGTCGCCAGAGCAGCCGCTGGAGTGCTATGAAGACAGGCTGCCGCACAAGCTGCCAGACATGGTAGTGTTGCCGCTTTTAAGAATGTTCTGCGATCCGTGGGTGCCGCAGCGGTGGCCGACAGCAGGACCGTAAAACCCACTTCGGAAACACGGTCAATCAATTCTTGCTGTTGGTGAGAACCATGTAGTGAGGAGTGGCACGGTGCGTAGGTGGCGTTGGGAGTATCCAGCATAAGCCCACCTCAGTGCTTCCAATGCTCCACATTGTATTCCCCCACTGCGAGTGGTTTCAGTGACAACAGGCACAACTCCCCCGCGCCACCTGGCTCGCTATCCGCCGGATTCGTGCCCCGCAAATAGCGGACGCAACACCCCACGTCCGCACCTGGTCAGCCACACGGAAGCAATCCTTCCAGCACGATTACATGTATGCGATGGCAAATATTCGAGTACAAGGACCAGGGGTTGGCAGGGCTATCGTCCCACCGTGGCGTACACAGCGTTATTGCCCGAGCGCAGATCCCTGCCGTAAGACACGGTTATACCGATCCCGAGCGCGTGCAGCTTCGCCTGCACTCCCGTGTCCACAAGCCAGTTGGGTGCGCCAAGACTGGGTAAGGTATCCGTGATCTTGCCAGTATCGATAAATGGCCCCAGCTTTACGCCGAGCAAGCCATTGCTGTAAACGTTTTTGCCCAACGCCCAGTTCGAGAGCACGTAATTCGTGCCCATGGGAGCACTGCCTTTGCGCCCGTCGCGGGTGGCAATATGTGCCCTGAGCCAGAGATCGTTGTCTTGGTCAATGCCGAGCATGAAAAGCTCGTCGAACGGAATCTGGCCAAACGTCCCGCCCACCTGGAAACGTTCGTCAACTTCATAGTCGTCTCCCTGGGACTGCGGAAACCAATGGGTGGCGAGCGACCCCTGCAACTTGGCAAAGGAGTGGCTTGTCTGCGACCAGATCCTTCCTGCCTGCGAAGAAATGGCGACGCGGGTGATCAGCCGCCTTTCTGGTATCCGGAATAAATCGTAATCGAACTGCGCCAAATGCTTCAGCTCGGAGCCCTGTGAAAGCAGCCCTGGAGCCAAAGCTGAGCCGGCAAAGACACTGTGGAAGTTGCGGTATGAGAGTTCCGCGCCCGTAAACCAATTCCAGCGTGCGCCAGCAAAAGAACGAACCCCGGCCGTTACGGCCTCACGGCGCAAGTTCAAGGCACCTAATAAGGGTGCCGGCCCCGTGAAGGAAGGACGGATGTCCCAGTTCTCGTTGCGCAAATCCAGGCCGAGCGTGTAGCGCTGCCGCGCGTTCTGTTTCAAAGGGCCCGAGAGCGACCCCATGAACCGGCGTTTCTGCGCGTCCCAGCGCACCATAGAGACGATGTTGATGGCCGAGCGGTCAACATTGAAGTACTCGGGATAAACCGTCTGCTGAAAAGCCCCGCGAAAGAAAGAGAACAAGTCCTGCCACTTGTTCGCTCCCCAGCCGTTTCGTTCGGTCGTGCGAAACACCACATCGAATCTGCCATCCTCG
>DASVBI010000649.1:0-2885 GCA_036375915.1 Terriglobales bacterium
GAAGCAGATTCCGGTTGGCAAGCGAATCCGCGGGCTCCGCTCAGCATGACAGCCGAAAAAAGGAAGCAGATTCCGGTTGGCAAGCGAATCCGCAGGCTTCGCGCAGCATGACAGGGATAACGGAAAGCGGCTCTGGCGCAAAAATTAAATGGGCCGGAGACCAAGAAGCGGTGACATTCCTTGGCCACCAGCCCATTCGATCCTGAATTGGATCGGAGGTGATGTCTATATGCTAGACCCCCGGGGGCGAAAGTCAAGGGCGAATACAGGGTTGGCGTCTAAGCTGTTCAAAAATGGGACTTACAGCCGAGTGAAATACTCTGGCGAGTAGCTGAAGTTGCGTTGACACTGCTCAAAGCCTGATGGTAGTTTTTAGAGTTTAGCCCAGTCATTCTCGCGGGCTTTCCAGGCGGTTTTTACCACAGGGACATGGACGAAATTCTCAGGCAATTAGGCGGATACCTGCTTGGCGCCATCCCCACCATACTGCTTTTAATGGTGGTGTTTGCCGCCTATCGGGCCCTGGTGCACGGTCCCTTGTCGCGGGTGTTGGCCGAGCGGCACGACCGCACCGAAGGGGCCATGGAGCGGGCGCGGGCGGATATAGCCGCAGCGGAAGCCAAAGCAGCCTTTTACGAACAGCGGCTAAGGGAGGGGCGGGCGGCGCTGTTCAAGGCCCAGGAGGCCAGGCGGAAGCGGGCTCAGGAGGCGCGGGCGGCGGCGCTGGCGGAAGCCCGGGCCCGTGCCCAGCAACAAGTGGCGGAAGCGCGGGCGGCGATAGAGCAGGATAAGACGGCGGCCCAGGGTGGGCTGGAGGTAGAAGCGGCCCGGCTGGCGGAGGAAATTATTCGCGCCATCCTGCGTCCGGCCACGGCGGCGCAAAACCCGGTAGCCGGCGGTCGTTCATGATGGGCACAACGCAATCCAACATAATTTCAGGGCGCAGGCTGGGGCGCGTGTTCGTGTTGAGCGCGCTTGCCATAGTGCTGCTGTTCGCTGTGCTGCTGACGGGCGCCATAGCAGCCCCGCAGAACGGAGCGCGACCAGCCCCGGCTGCCCAGAAAAGCGCGCGCCCGGAGGGAACGGCCCAGTCGGGGACGGGGCAGAACAGCAACAGCTTTGGGCAAGAATTGGCGGAAGCCTCGCGGGAAGCGGCGGGGGAAAGCGACCAGACCGCCCAATTCAAGTTTTCGCGCTCGGTGCGCTGGTTGGGAAATGTGCTGGGCCTCGGAGTACGGGGCGCATACTGGCTGGCCTTCATCGTGAATTTCGCGGTGCTGGCGCTGCTGATTTACCTGATCTCGCGCTCACGCATTCCGGCCCTGTTCCGCAACCGCACCGCCAGCATCCGCAAGGCGATGGAAGAAGCGGCGCGGGCCAGCGCGGAAGCGAACCAGCGTCTGGGGGAAATCGAGGCCCGGCTGGCGCGCCTGGATCACGAGATTGCGGCCATGCAACAGCAGGCGGAGAAGGAAGCGGCCGGCGAAGAAGAAAAGCTGCGGCTGGCGGCGGCGCAGGATGCGCGCCGTATGGTGGAGGCGGCGGAGCAGGAAATCGCGGCTGCTGCCACAATGGCGCGGCGGGGATTGAAGGCTTACGCGGCGGAGCTCTCCGTGGCGCTGGCGGAAAAACGGATTCAGATTGACCAGGATACAGACGCAGCGCTGGTGCGCGGTTTCGCCGAACAGTTGAGCGACGGAATGCGCGGGCCACACGGCAACGGCGGAAAGGACGGACGCTAGCCCATGGCCGCAGTCAGCAACCGCTACGCGCGCGCCTTCGCCGACGTGGTGATGGAACGCCACCTTAACGCCGACCAGGTGCGGAGCGAATTGCGCACGCTGGCGGAAGTGGTGGAACAGAACGGCGAACTGCGCCGGGTCTGGGAAGCTCCCGCCCTGCCGGCGGCGCAGAAGCGCGCGGTGCTTGACGCGCTGGTGCGGCGCGCCGGCATTTCCGTCCTGACACGCAATTTCATAGCGGTGCTGATTGACCACGAACGCATTCCGCTGCTGGACCAGGTGGTGCGCCAGTTCGAGGTGGAACTGGACCGGCGCCTGGACCTGACCAAGGCGGAAATCACCAGCGCCCGCGACTTGAGCCCGGAGGAGAAACGGCTGCTGGAGAGAGAAATCGGCCGGATGACAGGCAAACAGGTGCGGGCCAGCTATGCTCGCGACGCCAGTCTGCTGGGAGGCGCAGTCATCAAGGTGGGCAGCACCATTTACGACGGTTCAGTTCTGGGACAACTGAACAAGATTCGCGAGCACCTGGTGGAAAGCGGTAGCTAGTAGCTGGTAGTTGGCCTGTACGGCACGGCTAAAGCCGTGCCTTTCCGAAGTTTATGAGGTCTGAGAACTGAGAACCGAGAACTGATGCATGGCACAGATTAAAGCTGACGAAATCACACAACTGATTCGCGAGCAGATCGAAAATTACGAATCCAAGATCGCCGTGGATGAGGTAGGCACGGTGATATCCCTGGGCGACGGCATCGCCCGGCTCTACGGCCTGGACAAGGCGATGGCCGGCGAACTGCTATCGTTCCCGCACGACGTCAAGGGCATCGCCATGAACCTGGAAGAAGACCAGGTGGGCTCGGTGCTGCTTGGCGACTACACAGAAGTGCGGGAAGGCGACGAGGTCAAACGCACCGGCCAAATCATGAGCGTGCCGGTGGGCGAAGCCGTGGTGGGGCGAGTGGTGAATTCGCTGGGCCAGCCTATTGACGACAAGGGTCCGGTCGCGAGCGACAAGTACATCCCGCTGGAGCGGCTGGCGCCTGGCGTTATTTCGCGGCAGCCGGTGCGCGAGCCCATGGCCCCCGGCCTGAAGGCCATTGACAGCATGATTCCCATTGGCCGGGGACAGCGCGAGCTGATCAT
>DASVBI010000660.1:0-11386 GCA_036375915.1 Terriglobales bacterium
CACGATAGCGACACGCTGGCTGTCAATGCGGTCGAGGCGATCAATGCGGCCCTTCACCAGCATGCCCTGGACGGAAAACTGGAAGGTTTTTTCCGTGGAAAGGACCTGCGGAACAGGAGCGGCGACGCAACTTTCATAAAAGGCGGTCAGCTGTTCCCTGCCCTGCTTGAGGTAGAGCTCGCGCTGGTGCTGGTCGTCAAAGGGAAGCTCGGCCAGGGCCCGTTCAAAGATCTCGAGCAGCTGCCCGGGCGTGCGCGGGCGCCCGACGCGCAGGGCTTCAAAGTAATCGCCCAGCGCGGAGTGCATGGCGGAGCCGAATTGCAGGGACGCAGAGATATCGCCGGGGATGCTCCAGTCCTTGTAGATTTTGAACTTGAGGGGGCAGGTTTCATACATCTCAATGGAGCTGGCGCTGAGGGGGCCGGCGAGGGCGCGGGGCGAAGGCGGCAGCAGCATCCAGCCGCCCAGGCCGGTGGCGCCCACGATGGCGGCTTGCGCGGCAATGCGCAGGCGCGGTTCGCGCACACGCCAGCCGGGTGTGGGAACGGGGGCGCTCATGAGATCGCGCACAAAGGCGGTGGGCCGCGGATTCTTACCTTTACCGAGACGCGCGTAAATAGTCAGCGAGTCGCGGGCGCGCGTCATGGCCACATAGAACAGTCGTCGCTCTTCCTCGCGGTGCAAGTCGGAGCTGTCGCTCTTGGCCAGGCAGCGCGGGTCGCGCATGGCCGCGGGCATGGCGAAAAGCCTTTCGCGATAGTTGGTGGGAAAAGAATTATTGTTGGCGCGGACCACAAACACGTGGTCGAATTCCAGGCCCTTGGCGCCGTGCACGGTCATGAGCTGCACCGTGTTGGCCGGATCCTGAGGCGGAGGCTGCTGGAAGGCGACTACGCCGCCGGCTTGCGGGAAGTACTCCATGTATTGCAGAAACTCTTCCAGCTCTGCGCTGGCGGTAATGGGCTTGGCACTCCACTTCTCCACGAATTCGCGAAAGGCGACAACCGGTGGGGCGCCAGGGTCAATGGCGAAGCGCTTGATGGCGATGTCCAAAGCGCGGACAGCTTTCCAATCGGCCGCGGCAAGCTCGGCGCGGGCGTTCTCCACCGTTTTCAGAACCGTCTTGCCGCCACGCACGCCGGCGAGCACGGCAGCCAGGTCCGGCTGTTTGCCGGCGGCGCGTAAGGCTTCGCGGACCGCTTCCCCATCCAGGCCGAAAACCGGCAATGCGGCCACGCGGAACAAGGCGGCATTGTCCAGGGGAGCGGGCAGCACGCGCATGCAGGCAAGCAGATCGCGCACCTCGCAGGTTTCAAGCGCGTCCAAACCTTCCACGCGGAAAGGAATGCCGCGAAGAGCAAGTTCCTTCACCACTTCCTCGCGATGCAGGTGGGAGCGGTAGAGGACGGCGCAGCGCGGCCGGGATTTGCCGTCGGGGGAGGCGGGAGCGCGCAGGATGGCAGCCGCCTGCTCGGCAATGTCGCCGGCTTCATCGGCGTTGCCGCCCACCATGACCAGGCTCACAGGCTGGGGAGCGATGGGATTGCCCTGCGTTTTGGCGCGGCGCTCACGGTCGGAAGACAGTGGCTGGCGCTGGAAACTTTCTTTTTGGCCGATGCGGCAGGCCACAGAGGGATTCTGCGCAATCAGCGCGCCGGCACAATTGAGAATTGCGGACGTGGAACGCTGGTTGCGGTCCAGAATCAATGCCTTGGTTTCGGGAAAGCGGGCCACAAATTCTTCGAAGGCGGCGCTGGAGGCGCCGCGGAAGCGATAGATGGCCTGGTCGGGGTCGCCCACGGCGAAAATGTTGCGTTCTTTGCCCACCAGCATCTGCGCCAGTTCAATCTGGGCAATGTTGGAATCCTGAAATTCGTCAATCAGGAGAAAGCGGGATCGCTTCTGCTCGGCCTGAAGGGTTTTGGGGTCGGACCTGAGCACCTGCATGGCGCGCAGGATCATGTGGGAGAAGGTGCCGAGATTGTCGGCAGCCAGCATGTCCTCCACTTTGCGAAAGACGCGCGCGATTTCGCGGCAGCGGGCGAGCACGTCATCGCGCGTGAGCTTTTCCGCCTCCTTGCTGCGGGTGACGCGGGGCAGTGGGTACTGGCCCGCTTCCAGTTCCTGAACATAGGTTTCGTAGTCGGCAGCCGATTTGAGTTCGTCGTGACAGTTGTCAAAGAAATCGAGCAGAGCGTCCAGGAATTGCGCGGGATGAACCGCGCGCGTGTAGTACTTGAGCTGCAACTCGGGAAGACGGCGGCGCAGGTAAACCCAGAGGTCCTGCGGCTCAACCACCTGGAAAGCTTGGCCGCAGCCCTGAAGGATGCGGAAGCAGAAGGCATGAAAGGTGGAGGCCTGGAGCCCGGAAGCGGCGCCGGGGCCGAGTTCACGGCTCACCCGCTCTTTGAGTTCGGCGGCGGCGTTGTCGGTGTAGGTGACAGCCAGAATTTCGTCCGCACGGGCGTGCCCTTCGCGGATCAGCCGGGCCAAACGCTGGGTGAGCACCGTGGTCTTGCCAGTGCCGGCGCCGGCCACCACCAGCATGGGCCCGGCGACGTGCTCCACCGCCTCGCGCTGGCGCTCATTCAATGCAAAAGCCGGGGCGGGAGCAGGAGCGGGGGCCGGTGCGGCGGAAAACAGCCCCAGTTGCGAAGACGAAACAGCGGGTTTGCGGGAGGCAGGCATGGGATTTGCGGGGGAGCCTCATATTATGGAGGAGGCCACGGTTGGGAGCAATGGGGATCTTCCAAGCAGTTTCAAGGTTTCAAAGTTTCACGATTGTCATTCCTTTTGGAAACCTTGAAACCTGGGAAACTTTGAAACTTATGCGCACATCACAAGCGCCCGTGATAGCGGCGTATAATCAACTTTTAGCGCGCCGTAATTGCCGCTACTGGAGGGACTTCCGTGAGTTCCCACATGCCGCCTCGTCCTGGACAGCAAGCTCCCGGGCCGCAACCTATCCCGGGAGTGGATGCCATCGTTGCGGTCGGATCAGGCAAAGGCGGGGTAGGCAAAACCACGCTGGCCGTGAACCTGGCGGTAGCGCTGGCCCAGCTGGGGCACAAGGTCGGCCTGCTCGACGCCGACGTTTACGGTCCCAACGTGCCGCTCATGCTGGGAGCCAACGCCACGCCGCGAGTGATTGGCGAAAATCGGATTGAGCCCCTGGAGCGCTATGGGCTGAAGGTGATTTCGGTCGGCTTTCTGAATCCTGGCGACCGGCCTTTGATCTGGCGGGGTCCCATGCTGCACTCCATCGTGCGGCAATTTCTGGGACAGGTGGAATGGGGGCAGCTCGACTATCTTGTGGTGGATCTTCCTCCGGGCACGGGCGACGTGGCCCTGTCGCTGATTCAGACCGTGCCGCTCACCGGGGCCATCGTGGTTTCCACGCCTTCCGACGTTTCCCTGCAGGATGCTCGCAAGGCCATCGAGATGTTCCGCCAGGTGAAGGTGGATATCGTGGGCCTGGTGGAGAACATGAGCTTTTTTGTGTGCCCGCACTGCCACGAGGAGATTGATATCTTTTCCAAGGGCGGCGGGGAGCGCACGGCCACGCAGTTCGACATCCCCTTCCTGGGGCGAGTGGAACTCGATCCTGAAATCCGCAAGGCGGGCGACACCGGCTTACCCGCAGTCCTGGCCGGCGAAGAGGGCCCGCACGCCAAGTCGCTCTACGAATTCGCCCGCAAAGTAGCCGGCAGGCTGGGCGAAATCAAGGCCGCCTCGCCGGAAAGCGTAATCCAGATTCAGTGATCAGTGGCCAATGGCCAATGAAAGCCGTTGACACGCGCGACGGCAAAGGGCAAACTTCGTGCGCCTCGCAGGTCCTGCACGAAAGGAGAGGCCCATGCTCGAAATCCATTCCAAACGCATTCCACCCGACGTAATCGTTCTGGAACTGGCGGGAAGAATCATCCTGGGGCGCGATGCCCAACACCTGGAGTGGATGGGAACGGCGCTGGTGCGCGACCAGGAAAAGAAAGTCGTGCTCGACCTCAGCAATGTGAGCCGCTTGGACAGCACCGGCGTGGGCATCATCATGATGGTGTGCGGGCTGCTGAAGCAGAGCGGCGGAGAGTTGCGCCTGGCCGGAGCCAAAGGCCTGGTAAACGACGTTCTGAAGCTGACCAACGTGCACAGCATGATTCCGGTTCACCCCAACGCGGAAGCGGCGGCCGCAAGTTTCGGGAACGCGTAGAGATTATCCACGCCTCAGGAAAAACCGCGTGAGCCAACGCAAGGTCCTTCGACTCGCGCGTCCCTCTCCCGCAAAGCGGGATCGGTCGCGCTCGCCCAGGATGACAGGGAAAAATTTCTGCCGCTATTTAAACCGCGAGAGGGCGAACAGCGGGTTGGGCGCCTTTTCAGTCATCACCATCTCGGCAGCCATTTCGCCCACGGCGGGGCCGTGCTTGAAACCGTGGCCGGAGCCGCCGCCGAGCAGCCATACATTGGCCGCGCGCGGGTGACGGTCCAGGATAAAGTTCTGATCGGGCGAATTCTCGTACTGGCAAACGCGCGATTCCAATAGCGGCGCATGTTTCAAATTAGGAAAGCGAAGGCCAAGGTGCTCACGGGCGCTGGCCAGTCCTTCGGCGCTGGCCACGCGCTGGCCATTGGTAGGATCGAACATCGGGCCCCGGGTATCGTCGGCGATTTTGAAGCCGCGGCGCTCCACCACAGGAAAACCATAGAAAAAGCGCTCGCCGTGATCCACCCAGATGGGCATTTTTTCAGGATTGAAGCGGACATCTCCGGCCGCGGTTCCGAAGAAGAAGACCTCCTGGCGCGTGGGACGAATTTTTTCGCCAATCACGTCGGGGAACATGTTGCCCAGCCAGGGACCGCAGGCAAAAACGTAGCGGCTCGCGTGAATGTGCACACCGGATTGCAGGACGATCTCGCCCAACTCACTACCGCTGATCTGAGGCGGCAAAACCGAGCCCTGCAGATACTTTCCGCCTTCCGCGATAAAGGCATCGCGCACGGCGGCGCAGGCTTCCCGTGCCATGAGGCCGCCGCTCTCGGGCTCGAAAATGGCCCAGCGCACGCCGTCGAAATTCACCTGGGGGTAGGTGGCGGAGAGTTGGTTGTAATCCATTTCCACATAGGGAATGCCGGCCTCCTTCAACATCGGCAGGGAGCCCTTTTCGTAAGAGTCATCTTCGCGGGCCACCATCCAGAGCACGCCTATGGGACGGAACAGCACCCGGTTCCAGCGCTTCTGGTTTTCCTGCCAGAGCTGCAGGGCGCGGGCTGCCATTTTGGTGTAGGGCTGGTTGGGGCCGTAGGTGCCGCGAATAATGCGGGTTTCGCCTCCGGAGCTGGCGCGGGAGTTACCCGGGCCCCAGGCATCTATCAGCGTTACTTGCGCTCCCCGGCGGAGCAGATAAAGGGCGGTCCAGCCCCCGAAGGCGCCGGCACCGACCACTACAATCCCCTGGTGGCTTTCAGACTTAGCGGATTTGTTTCCAACTTTGCTGGTCATGTTATTGAAAAGCGGTGTAGCCGCTAAGGCGCTCCAACTCCCGAGCGCCGCAGAAGCTTGCAAAAACCATCTGCGAGAGACTTTTAGGAGTTTTGACACGAAGGGAATTAAGCTATCCTTGTTGCAGGGCGAGGTCAAGCTGGCCGCGGCCAGGAAGATCCGGCAGGGGGATAGCACTGCGGGGCGTGAATCCTAGTGTAAGCGGCAGCATCTAAAGTACTTAGGAGAAGTGCGAGCGGCCTTTGGCGCTGAGCTGAGGAGTTCGCGCGAAACATTTGTGATGGCACAGCCTGGGCCCATGGGAGAGCGGGAAAGCGAAATACTAACCGCCATCGTGGAGACGTTCATCTCCACGGGTGAGCCGGTTGGGTCGCGCGTGCTGGCGCGCGGCAGCCGGGAAGGGCTGAGCGCGGCCACCGTCCGCAACGTAATGGCGGACCTGGCCGACGCCGGGTACCTGGAACAGCCGCACACCTCCGCCGGACGCGTGCCCACCAGCGCGGCCTACCGCTACTACGTAGAGCAACTTACGGGCAAGGCGCAGATAGCGCCGGCGGACGCCAACATGATCCAGGGAGTGCTGCAGGGGATCAGCAATCCCGACGAATTCATGGAGCGCACCTCGCACGTGCTCTCGCTGATTTCGCACGGAGTGGGCGTCACCATGACCACGGGCGGCTCACGTAACGCGCTCGACCACGTGTACTTTTCGCGCCTGGCAGAGCAGAAGGTTCTGGCGGTAGTGGTGACGCGAGCCGGGGTGGTGCGCGACCGCGTGCTGAGGATGAGCCGCGATCTGAGCCAGGCGGACCTGGATTCGGCGTCGCGCTATATCAACGAGAATTTTCGCGGCTGGACGCTGGATTCGCTGCGCACGGAACTGGCCCGCCGCATCGAGCAGGAACGCAGCGAGTACGACCGCCTGATGCGGTCGGTGGAGGCTCTCTACCGCGATGGCGCCCTGGAAAGCGAGCAGGGGAAGCAAACCGTGTGGGTGGAGGGCACCTCCAACCTGGTAGTCAGCGAAGAGGACCGGCAACGGCTGCGGGAGTTGCTCAAGACCCTGGAGGAGAAGGAAAGGCTGGCCGATCTGCTCAGCGCCTATCTCAATACGCGGGAAGAAGCGGTGCGGGTCATCATCGGTCTGGATGAGAACCTGCCGCACATGCGCAACCTGGTGCTGATCGGCGCGCCCGCCCGGGTAGGCGGGGAGGTGATGGGGTCGCTGGCCGTGATTGGGCCGACTCGCATTGACTACGAACACACGATCACGGCGGTGTCGTATATCGCGCGCCTTTTCGATCGAATCCTGAACGACTCAGAGTGAATCATGGCAAGGGGCAACGGTAAATCAGAAATGGAACCACAGGATCTGGACCTGGAACACGAACTGCCTCCGGCGGAGGAAACGGCCTCGGAGCAGGCGGCAACGCCTGCGGCTGAAGACGCAGCCGGGCTGCGGGCGGAACTGGAGAAGCTGCAGGCAGAACGCAACCTGCTGCTGGACCGCATGGCGCGGCTGCAGGCCGAGTTTGACAACGCGCGCAAACGCGCGGCGCGTGAGCAGCAGGAGTACAAGGACTACGCCCTGGCGGACGCGCTCAAGAACCTGCTGCCTATTGTGGACAGCTTCGATCGCGCCCTGCAGACCAAGGTGCAGAAGCCGGAAGATTTCCGCGCCGGAGTGGAGCTGATCCGCAAGCAATTTCAAGATGCCCTGGAGAAGCTGGGCCTGCGTCCGATTCCGGCCGAGGGCGAGCCCTTTGATCCGCGCCTGCATGAAGCCATCGAAATGGTGGACAGCAACGAGGTCAAAGACCATCACGTGCTCGACGAACTGCAGCGCGGGTACAAGCTGAAGGACCGCCTGCTGCGCCCCTCCATGGTGCGGGTGGCGCGCAACTCGAAAAAGTAAATTCCATCGGCAAGGCGAGGATTCATTATTCCAACCAGTAACGGCAAACGCGACTTTTACGAGGTGCTGGGCGTAGCGCGCACCTGCAGCGAGCAGGAAATCAAGAGCGCCTACCGGAAGCTGGCGCTGCAATACCATCCCGACCGCAACCCGGGCAATCCGGACGCGGAAGAAAAATTCAAGGAAGCGACGGAAGCCTATAGCGTGCTGGCGGACTCCAACAAGCGCGCCATGTACGACCGCTTTGGGCACGCGGGAGTAGGCGGAGGCGCCGCCGGCGGCGGCTTTGGCGGCTTCGACGCCACCGTCTTTCAGGATTTCAGCGACATATTTGGGGACTTCTTCGGCTTTGGCGACCTGTTCGGCACCGGCAGCCGGCGCGGCCGCAGCCGCGCGCAACGGGGCCCCGACCTGCGCGAAGATCTGACTTTGCAGTTTGACGAAGCCGTGTTCGGCACCATGTCGCAAGTGCGCGTGCGCCGGCACGAAGCCTGCGAGGACTGCAATGGCTCGGGGGCGGCGCCGGGCAAGGCCCCGGTCACCTGCCGCACCTGCGGCGGACGAGGGCAAGTACGCTACCAGCAGGGCTTCTTCAGCATCGCGCGCACCTGTCCCACCTGCCAGGGGGCGGGCAGCGTGATTACTGAACCCTGCCCCAAGTGCAAAGGCCAGGGACGGGTGCTGCAGGAGCGCATGGTGGAGGTGAAAGTGCCGGCCGGCGTGGAAGACGGCACGCGCATACGCTACGCCGGGCAGGGTGAGGCGGGAGCGAACGGCGGTCCCGCGGGCGACCTCTACATCGTGCTGCACGTCAAGGAGCACGCGTTCTTTGACCGCGAGGGCAACGACCTGCACTGCGTGATTCCTATTTCCATTTCGCAGGCGGCTCTGGGCACGGAAATCATGGTTCCCACCATGGAAGGCGAGCACCCGCTCAAAATTCCCGAGGGCACGCAATCGGGCACCATCTTCCGGGTGCGCCACAAGGGCGTGCCTGTGGTCAACAGCCACGGCAAGGGCGACCTGTTCGTGGAAGTCAAAGTGCAAACCCCCGGCAAGCTGAGCAAGCGGCAACGGGAACTGCTGCAGGAACTGGACGGCCTGACCCGGGTGGAGAACAAGCCTCAGCGCAAAACGCTGCTCAGCAAAGTGAAAGATATATTTGGCTAGGTTTGAGCGTTATTACGCCTACTTCCTGTTGTTCGTGACCGTACTGCCCGCGTTGATGCGGCTGGCTATGCCGCAGCGGGTGGCGGTGCTGACCAGCGAGCGCATGGCCACACCCCGGACCCGCTCCCGTTATTTCAAAATCGGCCTGGTCTCGGCTGTGGCTTCCATTTTGGCTGCGATTCTGTATGCCATCGTGTGGCGGGACCAGGCCTGGCTGGTGCTGGCCGCCGCCATTGGCTTGCTGAGCGGCGTGGAGATGGTGGCTAACACCAGGTGGTTTGAACCCCCCAATTTGAAATCTCAGAACCTGGTGTTCGGCCTGCTGTACGCGGTGGCCGCCCTAGCCACGTGGCTGGTGCTTTTGCGATGACGCGGCGCCGCTGGATAGCCGACCAGGTGAGCGGCAACCGCGCCGCGTTGGTGGGTGAACATGCCGCGCACCTGGCGCGGGTGCTGCGGGCGCAGGTGGGGCAGGAATTCGACATTGCTGCCGATGGCGTGGTGCGCCGCGGGCGGATACTTTCCGTGTCCGGAGACCGGGTGGAGTTCGAACTGGGCGAAGAAGTTGCCGCAGCTCCCGCTGTGCCAGTCACGCTGGCGCTGGCGATTTTTAAGTTCGACCGCATGGAGTGGGCGATTGAAAAGTGCACCGAACTGGGCGTGGCCCGCATTGTGCCCTTCGCCGCCCGCCGAACCGATGCCCACCTGGCCGCCTCCGCTGCTAAACGCGTGGAACGCTGGCGGCGCATTGCGCGGGAAGCTTCCGAACAGGCGCGCCGGGCAGCGCCGCCCGAGGTCGCCGATCCGGTGAAGTTGCGCGAGGTGCTGGCGCTGGCGGGGAAACAGCGGATTGTGCTGTCGGAAGCGGAAAGGGCAGTTTCACTTCGCGAACTTTGTGGCGTGGGCGCCCCTTCGGCAGGCTCAGGGCAGGCTCCAGCCCGCGATGTTTCTTTGATTCTTACCATCGGTCCCGAAGGCGGCTGGACGAATGAGGAGTTGCAGGCCTTCACCCAGGCGGGCTGGAAATCAGCTTCGCTGGGTGCAACGATTCTGCGCGCGGAAACGGCAGCCATTGCAGCGCTCGCCGTCATAATGGCTGAAATCGCTTAACCATCAGCGATTGTCATCCTGAACTCGTACCCGACACACCAATCCGCGTACGAGTGAAGGACCTGTTTCTCTCTTCGCATTTCGAAAATATCACAAGGAAAAAGCAAGTCCTTCGCTGCGCGAAGGATGACAAGACCCGGAGCATTGCCGGTGTTCAGTACCCTTCCCCCTCCGCCTCCACCTTCACCTTGCCGCGGAACATGCGATAGACGAAGAGGAAATAGCCGAGCGCCAGCATCATTCCCAGAATCCACCAGATGATGCCGATGGTGAGGCCGTAGTGTGCCGCGGCGGTGTTGTAGATGGTAAGGCTGTAGGCCGGGTCGGTGCTGGCCGGCAATACATTGGGATAGAGAGCGAAGGCGGCTCCCACCAGCATGGCGGCCAAATAAAGGGTTGAGCCGGCGAAGGCCAATCGTTCCTTTTTCGCGACGGCTCCATGCAGGACCATGCCCAGGGCAGCGGCCACTGCCAGGGGGATAAGCAGGCCGACGGGGTGAGCCTGGTAGTTGTCGAGCACTCCGGGACGCGCGTACATGGTGGCAGCGAGGCTGAGGAGGGTCACAACCAGCAGCACCGGCCAGACGATCAACGCCAGGCGGCGGGCGCGCGTGGCTATGGGCGCTTCGGTCTTACGCACCACATATAGCGCTCCGTGCATGGTGAGCGCCACCAGAGCCACCACTCCGGCCAGCACGGTGTACCAATCCAGAATGCCGTTCTGCGCGCCCACGCGCCAGTTGGTCCACAGAGGCTCGAAGAAGTAGCCGTCAGCGGCCAGGGGCACGCCGCGAATCACGTTGCCCAGCGCCGCGCCGAAGAAGATGGCCAGCAGGGCGCTGGCCAGGCTGAACACCACGTCGAAGAAGCCCTGCCACACCGGGTTGGGCACGTGGTTGCGCAGTTCGATGCCGATGGCGCGCAGCATGAGCAGCCACAGCACCATCATGAGCGGCAGGTAAAAACCGCTGAAGCTGGAGGCGTAGAGCAGGGGAAAGGCGAAGTAGAGGGTGCCTCCGGCGGCCAGCAGCCAGACCTCATTGCCGTCCCACACCGGCCCGATGGTGTGCAGCACCGCTTTGCGCTCCGTCGGCGTGCGCCCCACGATCAGGTAAATGATTCCCGCGCCCAGGTCGAAACCGTCAAGCACGACGTAGGCCGCCAGCATAAGCGCCACAATGATGTACCAGAGTGTTTCCATAGAATTCCTTTAATCGGCCGCGGCCACGCGCCGCATCGGTTCGATTTTCTCCGCCATCCACACCGGGCCCTGCTCGATTTCCCGCCGTACCAGAAAGAGAAACAGAATGCCCAACACCGTGTACATGCCCATGAAGCCGAGCAGGGTGAACAGGCCGTTGCCGGCGGAGACGCGCGGCGAGTAGCCTTCGCGCGTCATCATGAGGCCGTAAATCAGCCAGGGCTGGCGGCCGATTTCCGCAGTCATCCAGCCGGCGGTGTTGGCAATGTAGGGAAAGGGCAGGCTGAGCAGCAGCACCCAGAGCACGGCGCGCGAGTCATAGAGTTTGCGCCGCCACAGCAGCAACACCGAGATGACCATGATGGCGATGAAGATGGTACCCAGTCCCACCATGATGTGGTAGCTGTAGTAGAGGAGCGGAATGTTGTCCGGCCACACCTCCTGGGGGAACTGGTCCAGGCCCTGCACATTGGCGTTCCAGCGGCGATAAGTA
>DASVBI010000718.1:0-7013 GCA_036375915.1 Terriglobales bacterium
AAGGACTGGTTCTCTTCCGGCTACATTCGCTTCTTCGCCATGCTCTGCGTCATAGGCCTGGTGCTGCTGGTCATCCGCGAACTGACCTGCCGCCGGCCTGTTGTGAACCTGCGCGCCCTCGCCGACCGTACCTTCAGCGCCGGGGTGGTGCTCATCTTCGCTATCGGCTTCATTCTCTACGCCAGCCTGGTGCTGCTGCCCATCTACGTGCAGACGCTGCTCGGATACCCTGCGCTGGAGGCTGGCCTGGCGCTCTCCCCGCGCGGCATCGGGGCGCTCCTGGCCACGCCCATCTCCGGATACCTGGTGAGCAAGATTGATCCCCGGCGCATCATGGTGGTCGGGTTTGTCCTGGGCGCCATCACCATGTTTCAGTTGGCCGGACTCAATCTCAACGCCGGCTATTGGGACATTTTCTGGCCGCAGGTACTGCAGGGCGTGGCCCTGGCCTGCCTGATGATTCCCATCATGACGGTCGCCGTCTCTCACATTCCCAAGGAGAAGATGGGCAACGCCACCAGTATTGTCAACCTGATGCGCAACATCGGCGGCAGCTTCGGTATCGCCGCCATGACCACGCTGCTGGCCCGCCGCGGCCAGCTTCACCACAGTCATCTGGCGGCCAACATCAGCGCCTATGACCGGGAGACGCGGCAGGCGCTGCGCGGATTGGAAACTTGGTTCCAGAGCCGGGGCGCCGACGCCCACACCGCCACGCACCAGGCCTATGGCGCCATTTACGCTTACGTGCAGCAGCACGCGGCCATGCTCTCGTTCGTGGACGCGTTTTGGGTGATGGCGGTCATGTTTCTGGCCATGATTCCCTTTATCTTTATCATGCGCGGCATTCGCGCCCCCGCCGCCGCCCTCCAGCCCCCGGGCGCAAGCCAAACGGAACAGGCATTGGAATCGGGGCTGCCGCCCAGGAAACCGCCCGCGAGAGAACCCCAACCGATTGCTCCTGCCCGGACCGCATGAGTGCAAATTATCGGCAATCCTCTCTGAACCTTGACTTGAGCCAGGCGCCATTTCACAACCCGGCTGAAGTTCACCCTGCACTGAACGGTTGCGGGTTCGCGCCTGTCCGGAGGTAACATTGACCCCTGCCGCCGGACACGAAACCATAGCTGCATGTCCAAAATGCCCCCTGCCAGTTCGCCCGTGGCCCAAGCCTATCTGCATCCCGCCACCGCGCAGCTGTGGCGCGAACTGCTGGCCAGCCGCACCCTTTCCGTCGGCGACCTGGCGGGCATGACCAGCCTGCCGGTGGATACGCTGCGCGATGCCATGAATGGCAAGTGTCCGCTGGCGGTGGGCTTGTGGAAGGAGATTGCGTCGGCGCTTCACGCCACGCAGGCGGAGTTCAGCTTCACCACCAGCGAGCGCAACGGCGAGCCTTGCTGGGAGCTCTATTGCGTGCTGATTTAAGAGCTGCGTCTCCACCAACTACCGGTTACCAACAGACACGGGGGCACGCAGTGGTTTTCAATCGAAACGGATGAGTTAGGCTGATTTCTTCAGTTCGCGCTCGTGGTGGCGCCAGTGGCGGACCGTCGCCAGCCAGCCCGGCTGGGCTTCCTCTTCTTCATGTTGCTGGTGAGCCGCGCGATACAGCCACACGCTGTCGGCCAGCATGGTCAACACCACCAGCACTCCACCCACAATCATGGCGAGGATAATGACCGTCCCGAAGGTCAGCAGATCATCGAAAGCGTGGAAGAGTGTGCCCATATGCCCCTCCCCAGGCCGGGGGAGCGCCTATCGGCCCGATTACACCTTACTTTATTCCCAAAGCGAATGCAGTGACAATGGTCACTGCTGGAAATCCTATTAAATGCAACATGATGCAGATGCCGCGCAGCGGCGCCGCAACCGTCCGGTCTCAGTGGCCCGCTCTACCGCCCTGGCCCGGCGAACCACTCCACCCGCACCCGGCTGAGTTCCTTCTTAACTTTTTCCACCCGCTTCGCCGCCTCGCTCTCTGACTCGTATCCCGTCTCAACGGCGAAGTGGGTAGCTTGGGGCAGTCGCGCCTTCTCGCTTTTCAGTTGCTGGCGCAGATTGGCCGCCCCGCCAACATGCAGCGGATTCTCCACCTGAAAGAGCACATAAAGCCCTGCCTCTTGCGGAACACTCGCGATCTCGGCTTCGGTATAAGGGTGCAGTTCGTGGAGAGCCATCAGCATCATGGTATCAGGCGGCGGAGGGACCCCCGCAACCGTAAATAGGCGCCACAGTGCTATCAAATCGTGTCAGAATTCGTCTTCTGATGTGCGGGCCCGCCCGGGTTCGTCATGTGGAGGCATCATGAAGCGCAGAGAATTCCTCATCAGCGCATCCTGGGGCTTGGCGGCGGCGTGGGCCGGAGCCAAGGCGCTTCCCACCGCAGCCTTGCCCAGCCTGCCGCGCAAATTCAGCGCCACGGATACAGTTCTGCTGGGCAAAACCGGCATCCGCACCAGTCGTCTGGCTATGGGCACCGGCACAGTTGGCTTCGGTCACCGCTCCAATCAGAGCGCGCTGGGGGTGCAAGGCTTGTCCCGGCTGCTGCTCAATGGCTACGACCGCGGCCTGCGCTTTTTCGACACCGCCGACGCCTACGGCACCCATCCCCACGTGGCCGAGGCCCTGAAGCATGTGCCCCGCGACAAGGTCACGGTGCTTACCAAGTCGTGGTCGCGGGAACCGCAGGCCATCCGCGCCGACCTGGACCGCTTCCGCCGCGAACTGGGCACCGACTACATTGATATCTTCCTGATGCACTGCCTGAGCGATTCCGACTGGACCACGCGCTACCGCGGTGTGATGGATGTGCTCTCCGAGGCCAAGCAGAAGGGAATCATCCGCGCCCACGGCTGCTCCTGCCACACCATCGGCGCCTTGCGCGCCGCCGCGCAGTCCCCCTGGGTAGATGTGGATTTGGCGCGCATTAACCCCATCGGATCGCACATGGACGCCGACCCCGAAACTGTGCTCGCCGTGCTGCGCTCGATGAAAGCGGCCGGCAAGGGTATTGTGGGCATGAAGATTCTCGGCCAGGGAGACCTGAGCCGCCGCCCGGATGAGGCGCTGAAATACGCTTTGTCGCTGGGCGTGCTCGACGCCTTCACCATTGGCGCCGAAAGCAAGGCGCAGCAGGAAGATTTGATTGGCCGCATCGCTGCCGCCGCGTGACAAAATTGTGGCGCGGGCGCCCTCGCCCGCGAAGTAGCGCCGGCTTCCCGCGCGATGTCCTGATCCCGTCTCGGCCTTAGCTCTGCCCCTACTGCGGCGGCTCTTTAGCCAGTTGCGGGTCGGCAGCGCCATTCAATTCCTGCTCCCGCTTATTGCGGCTTGCATTCATCAGGCGTGTAGCCCTATCCAATTCCGCCTTGGCTTGCTGCAATTTGCCCATGCGCCGCAGCGCCTGCCCCTTCAGATAGTGGATACGGGCCGCTTGCGGCGCCAGCTTCTGGGCGGCGTCCAGCACCCGCAGCGCCTCTGGATACTTTTCCTGCTTCTGGTAAATCTTTGCTAATCCCAGGAAAGACGTGGCCAGCTTGGGGTCGAGTTTCACCGCCTTCTGGAAATTCTGCTCCGCCGGCCCATCCTGCCCCAGTTGGGCATAGACTTGGCCCACCTGGTCGTAGTTGAGCGCCACGTCCGGCTCGACAGCGATGTCCTTCAGGAATTCGTCTCGGGCCTGCTCATATTGCTGCTTGTGCATGTAAGCCATACCCAGGTTGTAGTGGACAAACGGCAGTTTGGGATCTCCCTGTACCGCTTGCTTCAGTTCCTGAATGGCCTCGTCGTCCTCCCCGCGGTTGAGGTGGGCTTTGCCCATGATCAAGTGAAATTCGGGTGTGTTCCCTCCGATGTCAACCAGGCGTCCCAGCGCACGCTGCTCCACTGCACTCTGCTTGGCGTTGTGCGCGGCAACACCCAGCACGTAAAGGTAGTTCAGGTTATAAGCCTCTTGCTCCCAAATCGGCAGCAGGGTAGCGACGGTGAGCTGGTATTGGCCGGTAAAAAAATAGCAAAGCCCCAGCAAGTAGCGTGCCTGCAACAGCTTGGGCTGTTGCCGCACCACCGAGGCAAGAGGCGCTATGGCTTGCGGATACTGGCTTTGCCGGTAGTAAACCAGGCCGATATTCAGGCGGATGCCGGCCAAAGCCGGCGCCAGGCGCTCGCCTGCTTTCAGATACCGCAGCGCCGGCCCCCACTGCTGCCGGCGCATGTAAATGACGCCCAGGTTAGCGTTAGCGCCGGGATCGTCCGGTTGACGGGCCAGCACCTGGTGAAATGCGCTTTCCGCGGTACCTAGATCGCCTTCCTGCAGCGCTTTTTCGCCCCGAACATAGAGGTCGCGGATGTTGCCTGTTTGGGCGCTCGCATTCTGCGAGGGGAGGGGAACTGGGGAACGGCCTCCGCCAGGCGGCAGCGGACAAAGGGCCAGCAGGAGGGCGAGAACCAGCATGATTCAGTAAGGCCAGCAAAAGGATACTAGGTTTTGCTGCCAACGCGCCAAACGGTCGGCAAGGTTCAGGGTGAGTCCCCCCCTTTACAACTCCGATCAGGCACTCTCCAATAATCCATATTAACAACGGTTCTGTTATGAAATCCGGGATAGTACATTCGTACTAGTCCGGCCGCCTTCGTCTGGGCCACTCGCGGAAATAATTGATTCAAAAGGTTGTAGCGTGATTCATTAGGCCTGTGGTTCCATCTCTCGCCAGTGGTGTCCGGATTGCCACAACCCAAGTGAATTTGTGTCTCGGGTGCTTAGTCAGGCCTTTCTTTCCACTTCGGCGCAAACGCCGTAAAGGAGTCGTGGCATGAAAGTTCATCTGCGGTGGGTGGCAACGTTGTTCGTAATCTTGATCTCTTCCCTAACACTTCTGGCGCAAGATACCGGCCAGCTCACCGGCACAGTGCATGACTCATCGGGGGCCGCCGTTCCCAATGCCCAAGTGACGGTGAGCAACACCTCCCAAGGGATTAACCGCCCCACCGTTTCCAACTCCACTGGCGATTGGCTGGTGGGCGGTTTGCCGGGCGGAACCTACACGGTGACCGTGGACGCACCCGGATTTAAAAAGTTCCAGGCAAAGGACGTCGCCCTCCGTATCGGCCAGAAACTGCGCCAGGACGCTACCCTGCAGGTAGGCGCCACCGCTACAGAGATTACAGTGCAAGGCTCCTCCGTGGCTCCTGAGACCCAGTCCTCGGACTTGGCCGGCACGGTTACCGGCAAAGAAATCACACAGTTACAGTTGAATGGGCGCAACTTCACCCAGTTGGCCACGCTGGTCCCGGGCGTCAGCAACCAGACCGGACAAGATGAAGGCACAGTCGGTGTTTACGGCAACGTCAGCTTCAGCATGAATGGAGGCCGCGTCGAGTACAACAACTGGGAGCTGGACGGCGGCGACAACATGGATAACGGCAGCAACTCCACGCTGAACGTGTATCCCAGCATTGACGCCATCGCCGAGACCCGAGTTTTGACCTCCAACTACGGCGCCCAGTACGGCCGCAACGGTTCGGGCACGGTTGAAACCGAAATCAAGTCCGGCACCAAGGCGTTCCATGGCAACGTTTACGAATTCGTCCGCAACGACGCTTTCAACGCCCGCAACTACTTCCAGCAGACAGTTCCGCCCTATAAGAAGAACGACTACGGCTACACCATCGGCGGGCCGGTCTACATACCGGGCGTATACAACACCTCCAAGGACAAGACCTTCTTCTTCTGGTCGCAGGAATGGCGCAAGGAGCGCGTGCCTGGAACCAACTTCAACGTGCAGGTGCCCACGGCGGCGGAACGGTTGGGCAATTTTTCTGACGTCTGTCCGGCGGCGGGCAGCCCGGTAGATGTTGTTAACTTTCCGGATTGTCCTCGTATACCCGTTGCCGGCGGAGGGTACTTCCCTAACAACCAAATCACGCCCAACATCAACGGAACCCTGCTGGTGAACGCCTTGGTGCCGGCAGCGAATTCGGGCAACGCCTTCGTTTCTTCGCCTATTCAGCCAACGAATTGGCGGGAAGAGCTGCTGCGCATTGACGAGAACATCAACTCCAAAAACCGCCTCAGCTTCCACTACATTCACGATTCCTGGAATACGCAGACGGCGGTTCCGCTGTGGACGAACGCCGGCGACTTCCCCACCATCGGCACCAACTTTGACGGCCCGGGCGTAAGCCTGGTGGCCCGCCTGAATACCACCGCGTCGCCCACGTTGTTGAACGAATTCGTGGTCAGCTACACCACCGACCACATTATCCTCAACAGCACCGGCTTTCCCGATCCCAACGCGTGGAAACGGCCCGCCAACATGGATATGGGAACACTGTTTGGAGTGTTTAACACCGCTTCAGGCCCGGTTATTCCGGGTATTAACCTGACCGGAGGTGGCTCCCAATTCAACTTCGGCCAGGACCCCGGCTACATCCCCAACGGCACCTACAATTCCAACCCGACCTACACCCTGCGCGATAACGTCACAAAGATTGTGGGCCGCCACAACCTGCAGTTCGGCTTCTTCTCCGCTTTCCGGCAGAAGAACGAATTGGGCGGCGAGCTTGGCCCCGGCGGCACTCCCGGCTATCTCACCTTCGACGGCAGCAATACGGCGGTCAGCACGGGAAATCCCTTTGCCGACATGCTGATGGGCAACATTGCCAGCTTTGGACAGCAGAGAAACATAGTGAAGTACTACAACCGGGAGAAGACCTTCGAGCCTTATTTCCAGGACGACTGGCGTGTGACCGACAAGCTGACCTTGAATCTGGGCATGCGCGTCAGCATGTTCGGAACCTATAAGGAGAAGAACCACCAAGCCTATAACTTCGATCCTGCCGCCTATGATCCCGCTACCGCTCCCGGAGTCGCTAGCGACGGTTCGTTAATCTACGGTCCTAACACGAACCCCTTCGATGGCATCGTGCAATGCGGCGTCACCAAGGGTGTGCCTGACGGTTGCATGTCCGGCCATCTGTTCAACCCAGCACCACGTATCGGCTTCGCGTAC
>DASVBI010000651.1:0-4095 GCA_036375915.1 Terriglobales bacterium
CGAGAGTAGGAGCTCGAAATTGGTAGTGAAATTTCGCTGAAAGTTATTTTGGCCGTCCACGGAGAAACGCAGTGCCGCATTGAACGGCTTGCCATCTTGTTCGCTGAGCAGGTGATAACTGGCCCCCAACTCAATCACTCTCCCGGCAATACTGGGCGAGCGGTAGGCGCTTACCTGCAGGTTCCGCGTCACCCCATAGCGGAAGCCAAACGAGGAGATGGAAAAATCATCCAGACCAAGCAGGGTCGCGCCCCGGGAAGTGCCGGTGAACGCAGCTTCGTACGGGAACCGGTGATTAAAGTCCACGACCAACCCATGGCGGTCCAGGCGACGGCCGGTAGGCAGGTTAAAGAGCACATCGTCGCCGGGACGGTACGCATGGATGTGGCCTCGTTTGTTCTTGGGAGGTGGCGTGTTCTCTCCCGCGACGGCCTCCGCTCGAGACGTGGAATACGAGGCCTGCTGCAATACCGGCTTCGCAGTTGCCGCCGCTGTGGGCAACTCGCGGATGCTGTGCCGGGCGGCGTCTATGAGATAGGTTTTGCCATCACGCTCCATCAGAACGGTGGTGCTGGAACCTGGCACGAAATGGATTCCAAGCGCGGCCGCTGAATCGCCGCTGCTTGCCGCTATGGCCTGCGGCGCAGGCCCGGTTCCCGATTGGCCGAGTGCGATGGTGGCGGCCAGCACCATCCCCGCCGTTATTGAGTACGCTGCTCGCCAGGCCGAATACCGGCTGTGCCGTTTTGATCTGTTCACGTCAGCTCTGTCCTCTCCCGATCCACCGTGACTGTGCCCAATAGCTGCGGCGCACCAGCCGGATCATTTCGTTACCACAACTTCCCCAAACATTTTTGACCCTTCATGGGGAGCGCAGGCGTAGCGATACGTGCCCGGCAGGTCGAAAGTATGCTGAAAGAACTTGCCCGGGCCGATCACTCCTGAACTGAACGGCTTGGCGCCTTCCGGAATCTCGACATCGTCCTCGCTTTGCAGCATGGAGGAATCGGTGGTCACGGTGTGGCTCGGGCCGCCGGCATCGTTCACCCAGCGCACGGCTTCTCCCACCTTGATGGTGACCTTCGGCGGATCAAATTTGTTCGCGGCTGTCATGTGCACGACGGCCGCTGGCGCGCTCGGCTCGGCAGATTGGTGCTTGGCGTTTGCGCCCAGCGCAGGCGACGCTGCGCATAGCAACAGTAAAGGCAAGACTTGCCACAGCGCTGTGTTCACTATGGCGCTGCGGCGACGATCCCGGTTTCTCATTCGTTACTCCCTGCGCTTTAGACGCCTCCTTGGCCATCGAGGTTACGTTCTAAATGTGCCTGCGTTTTCTGTACTGAGACATTGCCCGGTGGTTGTTGTTGCCATTTGCCCGACATTTCTCCTCTGCCACGAAAGTGTCAACGTGAGTTTGCATGCTTTTTACAAATTTTTGACAACTGCGATTTTTCTCTCCGTTATCTTCCGGACATTGTCACCGGGAATTGAAAACCAGGTTGCCAGGGAGGTTGCTGTGGTGCTTTCGGCGATGGAGCAGGCAGCGGTCAACGACTCATCTGACGAAGATCTGGTGATACAGATCCTGCAAGGCGAGCCTCTGCTGTTTGAGGTCATCATGCGGCGTCACAGTCAGAGGCTGTATCGCGTGGCGCGTGGAATCCTGCGCGACCGGTGGGAAGCGGAAGACGTGATGCAGGCCGCCTATGTGCGGGCTTACCAGCACCTCTCTCAGTTTGCAGGGCGGGCGAAGTTTTCCACCTGGCTGACCCGCATTGCGGTGCATGAAGCTCTCAACCGGGTGGAAGAACGCTCCCGGCTTCGTTACATCGAAGAGATGAGCGGTCCGGAGTCGCCGGCCTCCGACCTGGTGCGCTCCCAGGATCCCACCCCGGAGCAATGCGCCTGTTCCAGCGAACACGCCCGGGTCCTGGCGAAAGCGGTGCAGGCCTTGCCACCCAAGTATCGCGTCGTGGTCATGATGCGCGACCTGGAAGAAATGAGCGTTGCGGAAACCGCCGCCTGTCTTGACATCACCGAGGAAAACGTCAAAGTTCGCCTCCACCGTGCTCGTGCCATGCTGCGCCACGCGGTTTATGCGCGGGTGAGCGGGAAGCGCCACTTCACACGACCTCTATCCCCCACTACGTCGCCGTTTTCTCCGCCCAAGAGTCTCCATTGCCGTGTTGGTTCTGAGGGGTCAGGAGCTGCTCGCTGAACAGGCAATGGATGTAACCAGAAATTTGCAGCAACGTTACAAGACGTTGACAACCTCCAAGGTTCAGACAGGTACGCTGAAGTCTCGCTCACTTGCTGCGGTGCTTATCAATGGCAATACAAACTCGGGGTCAACTCGCTTGCTTGACTTTTCCCACCGGAGATCTCGCTTGGCCAGCCAGGTTGTAGCATCCATCGTCAAATTTCGCCGCCGCGTTAGCGCAACCGCGCTCTCTCTCCTGCTTCTGTTGGGCGGGATGGCGCTCCCGCTCCGCGCCGGAACCCTCAGTGGAAACGTAAAGGCCGGTCACGGCGAATCGGTGGTGTATCTCGCTCCGCTGCGGCCTTTGAAACTCTCTCATTCCGGGCAGATTTACACCATTCATCAGAAGAGCATGCGGTTTGCGCCCAGTGTTCTCGCCGTGCCGCAAGGCGCCACAGTCGAATTCCCCAATGACGATGCTGCGCCCCACAACGTTTATTGGAAATCAATTGGGGGCAATACCCGTCTGGCTCACGATCTGGGAATCGTTGCTCGTGGCCATAAAGCAGTCTGGACCTTTACTCACCCTGGCGACGTGTTCATCTTGTGCAGCTTCCACCGGGAGATGTCAGCTCACATCATCGTCGCTCCATCACCTTACTTCGCCAAAACAGACGCGATCCTGGGGGACTACTTCATCTCGGGAGTGCCTGATGGCAAATACAGAGTCAGTGTATGGCACAACGGAAACGTTACCTCGAAGTTGATTACCGTGGCTGGGGATACGCGGGCGAACTTTGCCCTGACACATTAGGCCAACCGGTTGCCGAAGCGACCATAGTGGTCGAGTCCCATCCTGTTCCCCGTGGGCCCTCTTTGCAACAGAGGGTCGCGTCGCTTTTGGCACAAGACTTCGTGGACCTGGACCCCGGATACAAGATTTGGCTTTTTACCGGCTTCGCCTGTGGACTTGTGGTTACGGTGGCGCTGCTGGCGGCTTTTATTGTCACTCACTGAAACCGAGCCTGGGCCGCGATCACGCTATCGCCTTCGCGGCCAGCGCCATGGTGGAGCGCAGCATAGCCGCGCGGCAAGAGCGCTCCAGGTGCGAGTTGCGGCGCGCCTGGCTAAAGGCCCGTCGGGCACAGGCTAGACAAAAGCGGGCGCGTGGGAAACGCCGGGACCCTCCTTGGGCATAATGCGCCAGGAACGCCTGGTGCAGAACCTCAGTGCCCGCCATCGCGCGCTGCGCGTCGGCGGGCGACAAGGGCTTGCCTTCAAACCAGAAGCGCCGCAGAGCCTGCACGGTGTCCACATCCGTTGCGTCGTCTCCCAGCAACCAGGTGATGTTCTTTCTCGACACCTGCGCTGAAAGCCGCCGCAAATCCGCCTGCCGCGCCGAGGCCCCGGCGGGGTTGATTCGATATCTGACCAGAACCTGGTTTATGTTGGCGGCGCAATGCTTCTGGCTGATTCGCGAGAGGAGTTCATAATCTTCCGCCAGCCACGCCAACTCGCCCTCCTCGGTATAGGCTCCAGTTTCCTCCAGCACCGAGCGGCGCAACATAATGGATGTATGGATAAATGGATTCCAGAAAAGCAAGGCCCACTTGATCTCCAAGTCTCGTGCGGGAGGGTATCTCATAATCTCGCCGTCGGCCCCGTCGGCGGGGATGGTGGTGGCATGCGTTCCTGTCACAGCAACCGACGGGTTCCTGGCTAGAAACTCGGCTTGCGTCTGCAGGCGGTGGGGCAAGGAACAGTCGTCGGCATCTTGAATGGCAACCAAGGGGGCTTCAGCGATTCGGAGAGCGCGATTGCGCGCGGCTCCAGGGCCGAGCCGCCGTTGGTTCCTCAGTATATGAGTGCGGGGATCATCGTACCTCGCAAGGACC
>DASVBI010000535.1:0-4305 GCA_036375915.1 Terriglobales bacterium
CAAGCAGAATGAAGAGCTTATTGCGGGCGTGGATCGTGAGCTCGAGGCCGACCGCGAGTTTGCTGTCAACTCGCCCATGCCCGAGCCGGAGAAGACGCCGCAGAACGTGTACTGCGAGGGCTGCCATGAGGTGAAGCCGAAGTATGGCATGCCCAAGCTGGGGGCGGCCAAGGGCAGAGCCGCGCCTAAACAAAGCGAAGCCGCGGTGCATCTGCGGTAGAGCAGCATTCAGCGCTCAGCCGTCGGCCTTGTGATTTGATCCGCGTTCCTCCGCGTTAATCCGCGGCGAATGAATTTATGGCCAGCACCACCTATCTTGAAGCCATCCGCCAGGGCATCTGGGAGGAGATGGAGCGCGATCCCAGTGTCTTCTGCCTGGGCGAGGACATCGGCATCTACGGCGGCGCCTTCAAGGTGACCGATGGTTTCATCGAACGCTTCGGTCCGGAGCGCGTCATTGACACGCCCATTGCCGAGTCTGCCATCGTAGGCGCGGCTTTTGGCGCTTCGCTCACTGGCTTGCGCCCAGTCGCCGAGTTCCAGTTCATGGACTTCATCGGCTGCGCCTTCAACCAGATCACCAACATGCTGGCTAAGGCGCATTACCGCTGGGGCGCGCCTGCCCCGGTCGTGATCCGCGGGCCCAGCGGCGGGGGCGTGCATGGCGGTCCGTTCCACTCCCAGAACCCGGAAATGTATTTTGTGCACACCCCCGGTCTCAAGGTGGTCTGCCCAGGCACGGCCTACGACGCCAAGGGGCTCATCAAGTCCGCCATTCGCGACAACAACCCGGTCATTTTCTTCGAGCACAAAATGCTCTACCGCCGTATCAAGGAGGACTTGCCGGCGGAAGACTACACCGTGCCCCTGGGCAAGGCGCGTGTGGCGCGTCAAGGCCGCAACCTGAGCATCATCACCTACGCCGCCATGCTGCACGTTGCGCTGGAAGCGGCGGAAATCCTGGGCAAGGAGGGCATCGAAGTCGAGGTGCTGGATCTGCGCACCCTGCTGCCGCTGGACCGTGAGGCCATTGCCGCCACCGTGCGCCACACCAACAAGGTCATTATTCTGCACGAGGACACGCGCACCGGAGGCATTGCGGGGGAAGTTGCCGCCATCATAAACGAGGAAGTTTTCGATGACTTGGACGGCCCCATTGTGCGCATCACCTCGCGCGACACGCCGGTACCGTTCTCTCCGCCTCTGGAAGACTATTTTCTGCCCAAGGTTGCGGACGTGGTTCGTGAGGCGCGGCGCTTGCAGTCGTACTGACGTAACCTTTGGCGCGGTAAAGCACTCTGCTAGCGTGGGGTGCCATTCGCAGGAGGATCCATGCGCAACTTTATCCTGGGCGTTATTGTTGTCATTATCGTCGTTGTCGTAGGCGGGCTGGTGTTTGCGCTTACCGGTTTCGTCAATACCAACTCCGACCGGTCTCCCGGAGCTGCCGAGACCTGGCTGGCCTCGCACGCCATGGATGCGTCCATGGAAAAGCACGCTCCCCACATGCAGAGTCCCATTCCCGCCACCGACGCCAACCTGATTGACGGCATGAAGTTCTACACCATGAATTGCGCTCTCTGTCATGGCACCGTGACCAAACAGCCGAGTGACGTGGGACGGTCCCTTTATCCGCCCGCGCCGCAACTCATCCTGCAGCCCCTGGATGACCCCGAGTGGCACATCTTTTACGCCGTCAAACACGGCGTGCGCTGGACCGGCATGCCCGCCTGGGGCAAGGTGGCCACGGATGAGTACATCTGGAAGACCAGCATGTTTCTCAGCCGCGTGAATCAACTGCCGCCCGCGGTGAAGGCGGCCATCGGCAAGTAGAATTGTGAAATTGACTAATTTGTAATGGGTAATCTGAACACAGCCCTCTACAAACGAAAGGACACGCTTCGGTACCCGAGCCAAATTAAACAACTGTCATGTTGAGCGAGGGCGAACGCCCGAGTCGAAACACCCCTATGCCGCCAGAATTAGCGAGTTGGCAGAGGGAGTTTCTACTCATGAGAATTACGAACACAGGCGAGAGCACTCCCTGGGCTGTCGCGATGCTGCTAGCAAACACCGGGTCCTTCGACTTGCTCCGCTCAGGATGACATTCATAAAATTGATATCGCAATGTTGAGCTGCCAGCACTTCATGCGGCGCATCTTACATTCATGATCCGCAAAACTCCCAAGGGCTACGTGCTGCTCTCGAAAACCACGGGCAAGAAGCTCGGCGGCCCCTATAAGACCCGCGAACAGGCGCTCAAGCGCGAGCGCCAGGTGCAGTTCTTCAAGCGCCGCAAGGCGGCATAGCTTTCTTCGGGCGCAGGGCTGACCTTCACCGGCGTCATGCTGAGGCGCTTCACCGCCGAAGCATCTCGCGCGCACAACCGAAGTGCTGTGTGCTCGATCGTGGCAGGAGCCACTCCAGGATGACGCCATCAGCTCTGACCTTCAAATCGCCGTTGCCGCTCCATGGGGCTGAGTGCGGACTGCTGAAGGCTCGCCCCCTACACCCCCCCCGCATCTTTTATAATGTTCGTTTGGCGATATAGTGAACATTCTGACTAGCTCGACTGCGAGAGGGAACTATGCCGACTGACGTCATCATGCCCCAGATGGGGGAATCTATTTTTGAAGGCACCATCACCAAGTGGCTGAAGAAGCCGGGCGAGAAGGTGCAGCGAGACGAGCCCCTGTTTGAAATCTCCACCGACAAGGTGGACGCTGAGATTCCCGCGCCGTCAGCCGGCGTGCTGAAGGAGATCAAAGTCCCTGAAGGCAGCACGGTGCAGGTGAATACCGTGGTGGGCGTGATAGACGCCGATGGCGCCGGCGCAGCCGCTCCCGCCCCCGCCGCCGCCCCGCCCAAGGCGGAGACCCCGCGCGCCGCGGCGCCAGCGCCTTCACAGCCCCCCAAGCCCGCGCCTCAACCCCAAGCTGCGCCTGCGGCGGCCCAGCCCCCAGCCCGTCCCCAGCAACCGGAGGCCGTGGCCCGGCAAAAAGAAACCGTTATCGAATTTCCCGCAGAAGGGGAGGAAGAGGGCGAGCGCATCCGCTCTTCACCCCTCGTCCGCCGCATTGCCCGTGAAAACAACGTGAATTTGGCGCAGGTCCCGGGCACTGGCCTGGGCGGTCGCATCACCAAGCAAGACATCGAAAACTTCATCGCGCAGCACCCCGCGGGTGCTCCGGCGCGTCCGGCGGCGCAAGCTCAGCCGTCCTATCAGCCCGGGACAGCGGCTCCGGCCATGCCGGCCGGTCAGCCCGCCCCTGCGGCCATACCCGGCGAACTCGTGGCCATGAGCAACATGCGCAAGATCATCGCTCAGCGCATGGTGGAATCGCGCCGCACCAGCGCCCACGTGCACAACTTGTTTGAAGTGGACGTTACCCGCATCGTGAACCTGCGCAACCGCGCCAAGGCCGGATTCGAGCAGCGCCACGGTGCCCGCCTCACTTTCATGCCGTTTTTTGTGCGCGCCGCCATCATCGCCTTGCAGCAGTTCCCCATCATCAACGCCTCGGTGGAAGGCGATAACCTGCACTACCACGAGCACATCAACATGGGCATTGCCGTGGCGCTGGATTGGGGCCTGATTGTGCCCGTCATCAAGAATGCCGAGGAAAAGAACTTCCTGGGCCTGCAGCGCGCCATTACTGACGTGGGCGAGCGCGCCCGCACCAAGCGCCTATCGCCCGACGATATTCAGGGCTCCACCTTCACCGTGACCAATCCCGGCAGCTTTGGCGCCGTCTTCGGCCTGCCCATTATCAACCAGCCCAACCTGGCCATTCTGGGTGTGGGCGGCATCGCCAAGGCCCCGGTGGTAGTCACCGACGCCCAGGGCAACGACTCCATCGCCATCCGCTCCCTGGTGCACCTGACCCTGGGCTACGACCACCGCGTGATTGACGGCGCCGTCGCCGACCAGTTCATGGCTCTGGTGAAGAAGACGCTGGAGAACTGGAACGAGGATGTAGGGTAAATCGTCGTCGGCTCCCGGCTCTCGGCCCTCGGCAATGCATGTTCTGGCCGATAGCCGAAGGCCGATAGCGGTTTACCCAAAATTCCACAAGACTTCCTCAGCCACCCGCCCTGGGAATTCTGCTAAGGTAAGTGCCACCATGCCCTGTGATGTCGGCGCCCCTGAACCGGCCCTCTTTCCTGAACTGGAGGAGACCGACGTGGCTGCCTCCCGCACCGGCATCCTGCCCTCACAGGACATTCGTGAGCTGCTTGCGGCCAAGCGCGTCTTCGCCGGCCAGGAGATCAGCGAAGACCAGATTCAGCCCGCCAGCCTCGACT
>DASVBI010000731.1:0-5055 GCA_036375915.1 Terriglobales bacterium
GGCACGGCCACCGCCGTGCGCGAAGTCGGCAAGCCGATCGCCGGCAAGACCGGCACGACCAACGACGAGAAGGATGTCTGGTTCATTGGCTATTCGCCGGACATCGTCTGCGGCGTCTATATGGGGTACGACAAGCCGCGCCATATCGGGCGCCTCGCCACCGGCGGTCACGTCGCGGATGGATGCTGCCCGGCATTGCGCCCACGAACCGGCGGGTGGAGGTGCCGCTGGTGGCGGTGGTGGGATTTCGCGAGGGGAAAGTGGCGTTCGAGCGGGTTTACTGGGACCAAGCATCGGTGCTCAAGCAGATTGGGCTGCTCGGCGAGACCACGCTGCCGGTTTTCGGGGCCGAAACCGCGCGCAAAGTCCTGGCCCAGATGGCGGGCAGCCAGGCAGCGGGCAAGAAATAACCCTCAGCCCGACCCCGCCGCTGTTGTCTTCCCCTCAGCGGGGATTTCCGCCCGCAGGCGCGCGATCTGCTTCATGTGATGGCGGGCGTGCACCAGGTGAAACACGCGCCACTGGCGGGCGGTAAGCGGGCCCAGGATGGGATGGTTGGCGATTTTGCTGTGCGACCCGAACTGCACTTCACAGCGGCTGATGGCATCATCCGCGGCCGCCAGTTGGCGCAAGGCCTCCGGCAGCACGGTTTCCACTGGGGCGCCCCGGGGCACAACCATGGAAGGCGCCTGCCGCCCCCTGGGCATATAGCGCAATCCGGTCACCACCAAAGTGGCCACGCGGTTGCGCCAAGTGGCCGGGGTTGCGCTGGCGCGCCCGGCGCTGAGGCAGCGCTGGAGCGCCTTGGCGGTGCCGCTGTAGGTGAGCGAAAGGTGCTCCAGGATGGCGGCCGCGCTCCACTTCCCTTCCCGGCGCCAGGCCAGTTGCTCGCGGTTCATGCCGCGAACCGCCTGGTTAATCAACTGCTCAACCTCCTGCAGGTAGCTGTGCATGGCAGGCTCGTCTTTCATTTAGAATGTGCTACGTTCCCGGTCGCAAAAACATTTAACAGGATGGTAGCCATGAAAAAGCTGCTGGCAGCCGTAGTCTCGCTCGTGATGCTGGCGGGGTGCTCTTCGCAACCGGCGAAAACGGGAGAAGAGAAACCGGCTAAGCCCGCTCCCAAGCAGATTGAACTTAATAGCGGGCGCGTGGCTTTTCAACAACTCTACATCGCAGCTCACGGCTGGGCGCCAGACGCGCGACCTTATCAGATCGCATCGCAGCTGACCAAGGAATCCATCGGCCACGACGGCAAATCGGGAGTGTGGCGCGCCGGCTTTGCTTCGGCGATGCGCCGCGCCACCAAGCCCTACGTGTGGTCGGGGCTGGACGCGGATGACGCCCCTTCTCCCGGCATCAACCCCGGCGTGGAAGACACGTACAGTTCCGCTAACACCACCACGCAAGTGTTCGACATCGGCTTTCTCAAGATTGACTCCGACAAGGCCTTTGAGGTGGCGCAGAAGCATGGCGGGGAAAAGCTTTTGCAGAAGGACCCCAAGCAGCCGGTGGTTTACATTTGCGATTGGAATCCGCGGGAGAACGAACTCATCTGGCACGTGATTTATGGCACCGGACCGGATAACGCCCGGCTGCGGGTAGCGGTGAATGCGACCAGCGGGGAGTTTCTGAGGGTGGAAAAGTAGCTGTCAGTTGTCAGTTGCCAGTATCCAGTTGCCAGTACCCAGAGGCCAGTACCCAAAAACCATCTCATCAATCTGTTTTGAAAGGGCGCGGCTTGAGCCGCGCCGAACTGCTGGCGATTGACAACTGGCTACTGACAACTGGGTTCTGGGTACTGGCCCCTGACCCTACTGTTTCGCCACCTTGGCGGGCGCAGCTTTCTTCACCGCCTGGGGCGCCCTGGCATGCAGCCGTTCCAGAGCTTTGTGCGCCTCTTTGGCTTTGGGACCGTGGGGCAGGATCTTCAGGTAAGCCTGGTAATTCTTCGCCGCTTCCTGCACATCCCCTGCCTTCTCCAGCGCGTCCGCCAGGCTGAAAGTGGCGATGGCGTCGTTCGGCTTATAGAGCAGTGCCTCGCGGTAGCGGGAAATGGCGGCCTGGTAGTTTTGCCGTTTGTAGTAGAAGTCGCCGACCTCGACATCCTTGGCGGCGCGGTGCGGGTCGAAGGGATGGAACTCGCCAATATCGGGATTGCCGAGATCGGCGTTGGGGTGGGTCTTGGCGTCATTGGAGGGAGGGGTGATGTCCACCCGGTCCTCCTTGCTGGTGCTGCTGCCTGGGCCCTCGGGGGGGGCAGCCCGGGGGGGCTCCGCGGTAGACGAGGGCCCGGCGGAGCCATAGGGCCCGGGTTCTGAAGGTGGCGGCGGCGCGATCGAGGGCTTTCGCGTGTCTTCCTTTTTTTGACCGGCGGTGGGTTGGGGCAAAGGCGCCGAAGGCAGGTCCTGAGTGGAGGTGGTGCTCTGCTGCCCGGATTGCGATTGCTGCTTGGACTGCGATGGCTGCTGCTGTTGGGCGCAGATCGGCAGAGCCAACAGCAAGGTTGCGGTAATCAGCGCGGCCCGATGGCGTACTGCCATGGAAACATTCTACTGCAGGAGCCGGGAGTCGGGGGTAGGGAGTAGGCAACAACCAAAAGCGCCGAGGACGCTAAGGACTTCCCCACATTTGCCCGCGACCCAAATTCGTGATGAGTTGATGGCTTCGTCCAGGCGGGCAAATGTGGGGCACCCGCCACGGATTTTGCTGACTACCAACTACCAGCTACTGTTTTCTGAAAAAAACAGGCCATCCATAAGGATGGCCTGGTTGGCGAAGTCCTCCGGGGAGGAGGGAAAACTTAGTTAGCCGGACCGGTGGAAGGCGCAGGCTGCTGTTGCTGCTGGCCTTCGGTATTGGTCATGAGGTGGATATCCACGCGGCGATTCTTGGCGCGCCCGGCAGCGGACTTGTTGGTGGCCACAGGCTTATCCTTGCCCAGACCAATCAAGTAAATCTTGTGCGCGGGCACGTTGTACTTGGTGGCCAGATACTGAATCACGGAGTCGGCGCGGCGGTCGCTCAGGCCGTAGTTGTACTGTTGGCTGCCGACGGAGTCGGTGCCGCCCTCCACGGTGATGATGTAGTTCTTGGTATTGGGGATCTCGGCGCCGAGCTGGTCAAGAGCGGATTTCGCCTTGCTGGTCAGGTTGTCCCGGTTGAAGGCGAAGTGAACCGAGGTCTCGACTACGGGATGGTAGTTGTCCAGGTTGGCGACCGTGTTAGCCAGCGAGGTAACCCGGTTGCTGGCGGTGGTGGCCGACTGCTGCGCCTGGTCGGCGGCCTGACCGGCGGCTTGGGCCTTCTGCTCAACTTCCGCCGTCTTGTTGTTCACCGTCAGAATGCCTTGCTGGGCGCGCGCGTCCACATCCTTGATGTCGCGGCTATTCTTGGCGGTCAGATCGTCGAGTTCATTGACCTTGTTCACAGTCGGTGTAACTTCGTTGCGAACGTAATTCTTGCTGGCGCAGCCGATGCTCAGAAACAGACTGGACGCCAACAAGCCTGAGAAGAAAATCCGATTCATGAGGAAGACTCCTTCCATGCGCGGACCGGCCTACACGGTCCCGTCGTTTGCTGATTGAGCACGTGCGCTGCCAATCGCAGCGCCAAGTGAAGACATCTAATTGTAAGGCAATCAACGACTTCCAGTAAACTCCCCGGGGACTGCCGCAGCCGGACAATGCCCAGGTGGGCAAACCCGGCGCAGGCAGTAGAATTTTTACCTTACTTCCAGAGGGCCGGCGCCTAGGCAGGCAACATTTTGCAAGGTGAATCGCAAAAATCTGGGCCGGGCGGGAGAGCAAGGCGGGCCGGCGCGGCCGAGGCCGCCGGGGTTACAAACCAGTTATCATCAAAGCAGAGCGGCACAAGCCAGCCAGGAAGATAGCCAGCTCCTAGTTGCGGTTATGGATCTTCAGCAGAAAATCCGCACCTTGCCCACCCAGCCCGGCGTGTATCAGTACAAGAACGCCGAAGGCGAGGTCATCTATGTGGGCAAGGCCAAGAACCTGCGCTCGCGGGTGCGGTCCTACTTCCTGGAGGGACGGGCGGAGGACGCCAAAACCGGCACGCTGCTGCGCGAGGCCACCGATGTGGACTACATCGTGGTGGACAATGAAAAAGAAGCGCTGGCGCTGGAAAATAACCTGATTAAGCAGAAGAAGCCGCGCTTCAACATTCTGCTGCGCGACGACAAGACCTACCCCTATGTGAAGCTGACCCTGGGGGAGCGCTATCCGCGGGTGTACGTGACGCGGCGGCTGCGCAAGGACGGCAGCGCCTACTACGGTCCGTACTTTCCGGCCAACCTGGCCTACCGGATCGTGGACCTGATCCACCGGCACTTTTTGATTCCCTCCTGCAAGGTGGATTTGAGCCGCTACCATCCGCGGCCTTGCCTGCAGTACTACATTCACCGCTGCCAGGGGCCGTGCGTACAGGGCCTGACCACGCCGGAGGCGTACCAGGAGGCGGTGCACGACGTGAAGATGTTTCTGGAAGGCCGGCCCACCGACCTGGTGCGCTCCCTGCGCGAGCGCATGCAGGATGCGGCCGGGGAGCAGCGCTTCGAACAGGCGGCCAAGTACCGCGACCTGATCTCCACCGTGGAGCAACTGCAGGAGAAGCAGCGCATCGCGTCGGTGGAGAGCGACGACGCCGACGTATTCGGATACCACTGCGAAAACGGGATGCTGGCCATCAACCTGTTCCACATGCGGGGCGGGCGCGTGCTCGACCGGCGGGAATTCTTCTGGGACCAGATACCGGCGCTGACGGCGCCACCGAGTGGCGGTAGAGACGTTGCCGGCAACGCCTCCGAGGAAGCCGCCGAAGGAGGCGTAACAAGTTACGTCTCTACCGATGAATGTGGAAATGACGGGGAGCCTGCCGCGGGGCCGGCCGCCTTCAATCCCGGTGAGTTCTTCTCCGCGCTCATCAAGCAGCTCTACATTGACGCGCCCTACGTGCCGCGAACGATTTACGTGCCGGTGGATTTTGAGGACCGGGAGACGCTGGCCGAGCTGATTACAGAGACCCACGCTGCCCCCG
>DASVBI010000288.1:0-6300 GCA_036375915.1 Terriglobales bacterium
ATTTCGTCGTCAATGAGCTGGCGCAGGATGCTCAGGCGGAGGCTGGAAGCCTGTTCGCCGCTGGGCTGCTGGGGCGCGCCCGCGGTCTGGTTATCGAAGTACTTCTGCACCTCGGCGCGGGTGATTTCACGGCCGTTGACCCTGGCCATGACGTCGGGACCTGCGTCCTTCTTCTGGCAGGCGGAAAAAGCGAGCAGGGTGGCGGCGATCAGGGCCGCGGTCAGCACCTTGCGGGCATGCGATAAGTTGGCTGTCAAATTTCCTCCACGAAATTCGGCGGACAAATCTGAGCCCATCTCCCGGCCGAAGAATGATGATTCGAACCCGGCGGCTGCACAAAACGACAGGAACGGCCCCAAAGACTGGAATGTTCTCCTATTTACCAGGATGAGCCGTGGCCGCCGGTTTGGAGGGAGCCGCGGGAGCGGGCTGGGCCGCCGGCGCGGGCTGGGCGGGAGGCTGCACCCCCGCATCCTCCAGGGCGCGATCAATGGTGGCGCGCAACTCCTGCGGCGGCACCGCGCCATCCAGCTTCTGGCCGTTGATGAACATGGTGGGCGTCGCGTTCACCCCCAGTTGGTCGCCTTCATGCATGGAGGCCCGCACGGCATACGTGTTCTGCGCTCTCACGCACGCCTGCAGCTTGCCCTGGTCCAGATTATGCTTCTGTGCCTGCTGCAGGGCAATCTGGTCGAGATTGGCGAACTGTTGTGCCAGCGCGGTCTTGTTGTCACCGTTGATTTCGCTGTGGTGGGCGTGCGCGTAGTCGGCGAAATCCCAATAAGCATCGTCGTTCTGCGCCGCCAGGCAGTTGGCGTCCACGGCGGCGTGCATCGCCCAGGGATGGATCTCAATGAGCGGGTAATCCTTGTAGATGATCCGCACCTTGTCCTTGTACTGGTCGAAGATGCTGGGGAACATGGTTTCGTGCATGCGGGCGCAGAAGGGACACTCAAAGTCGTCATAGTTGACGATGGTGACTTTGGCATTCTTGTTGCCGCGCACCGGGCGTCCGCTGACGTCAATCTTCTTCATCAGGTCGGCGTAGGGGTCCTGGGTCAAATCCAGCTTGGTGAAGCGGACCAGCGTTTTGTTGTCCTTGGCAAGCAGGAACTCGTGCGTCTGCTTACGGCCGCCGTCAATGAAGGTGAGGGTCACCTTGTCATAGTTGGGGAATTCGCTGGGCTCGCGCTTGCTCAGCGTAATCTGCACCCGGGCGGGAATGTTGTAGTAGGAGCGAATCTGGCGGTCCACCCGCCGGGTGACATCCTGGTCCACGGACTGGGCCGTGCAGCCCAGGCAAAGCAATAGCAGGGCAATGAAGCCGCGTCGCGCGAAAAGCACTAAGAACCGCCTGTACACGTGAATAATCGAGATTATCTCACGAGAGGCGGGAATTCCGCATTGTGGGGTTCAATTCACCACCAGCCGTAAATGAAAACCGCAGAGGAGGTAAAGCTCGCGGAGGATGGACCCTATTCCCTGTGCTGGTTAAGCTGAAGGTTGCCCGACTTCTCTAGTCTAGTTGCCCGGTATTTTTCCCCCTGCGTCCTCGGCGGTTTTTATTTGCGGCGTTCGACTGGACGGCGGACGTGTTCTATCGGCAGCAGAGCATTCATGGAGCCGGAGCGGAAGCCCTCCAGGTCCAGGGTTACATAGGTAAAGCCCAGAGCTTTGAAAATGCGGGTGAATTTCTCGGCCATGTCCGGATCGAGGGCGCGAGGCAGTTCCTCGCGGGCAATTTCAATGCGTACAATTTGCCCATGATGGCGCACCCGGAACTGGCGGAAGCCAAGCGCCCGCAGCGCCTCCTCACCCTGCTCCACGGCGGCCAGGGCCTCGCGGGTGACAGGGCGGCCATACTCGATGCGCGAAGAGAGGCAGGCGGAAGCGGGCTTGTCCCACACGCGCAGGCCAGCCTGCCGCGCCAGTTCGCGAATTTCCTCCTTGCCGAGGCTGGCCTCAAGCAGGGGCGCGGCCACCTGATGCTGCCGCGCTGCCTCCTGCCCGGGGCGGAAGTCACCCTGGTCGTCCGCATTCACGCCGTAGGCGATACACTCGAATCCGCGCTGCCGGCGGAATTCCTCCATCAAGGTGAACAGCTCATCCTTGCAATGGAAGCAGCGGCCGGCGTCGTTGCGCACGTACTCCGGACGCTCCAGTTCCTGGGTGGCCACCACTTCCAGCGGGATCTGCCGCTCCTGGGCGAAGGCAATGGCATCCTGCAGTTGAAAACGAGCCAGGCTGGGCGAATCGGCAATCACCGCCAGCATGTTGTCGCCTAGAGCCTGGCGGGCGGCGTCGGCCAGGAAAGCGGAATCCACTCCGCCGGAATAGGCGACCAGCGTCCGTCCCAGAGAGCGCAGCCGCGCTTGCAGGCGCTCGCGCTTGGCCTGCAGATCGGGGAATTCGGGGAGACTTGGCAGGCTTGCCATCCCCATATGTTAGTACGGCAAGGGCAGAACCGCGAGGCCAGCCATGTTTTCGGGTCCCGCGCCAACAAAATAAAAGGGGGGCGACGCTTACTGCCTCGCCACCGTCTTGGGACCGCTGTTTTCACACGCCCAATTTGGCCAAGGGCAAGAATAAAGCGAAGCGCGCCTGATTCTGGCTGAGCTAATCCTATTTTTCGACGCGCAACGCCTCGTGCTCACTGCATTGCGGTTTGCTTCACCGCGGTTGTGGCTTGCTTTAGTTCCGAGCGGTCGGCGCCGGGGTCGCAGCTCTGCACCAGGGTGGCGTAGTATTCGCGTGCTTCGGCGGCATTGCCGGCCAGTTCGGCGGAGCGGGCCGCGCCGTACAGAGAATTGAAGCGCCGTGGCGAATCGCGCAGGGCGGCCTTGTAGGCGGCCAGGGCGTCGGCCGGCCGCTTCAACTCCAGCAGCATGTCGCCTTGCATCTCTCGCGCCGGCAAGCGGTCGTAAGTGACGCCTTCTTTCTCTTCGCGCTGCACCGCCATATCCATGCCGGCCAGGGCTGCATCTGCCTTTCCCTCGGCGAAGGCCAGCCAGGCTTTGGCTTCAATCAGGTCAAGGGCTTCGCCGGGGTAACCAGTGTTGCCCATTTGCTTATTGTGCGCGTCGCGCGCGGCAATGATCCGCTTCAGCTTGTCCAGATCCTGGCGGGCGCCGGCCACATCGCCGCCGCGCGCGGCGCCGAGGGTGCGGGCAAAGTAAGTATCGTCCTGCCAGCGCAATTTGACTGTAGGGATGGGCAGCGTGGCAGCTTCCTTCCAGCGGTGGGATTCCAGCGCATTGCGTGCTGCGAACCGGGCCTGTGTGTCGGTGATTTCCTCGGCGCTCGCGCCGGGGACACTCTTGAGCTCTGCGACCAGCGCCCGCGCCTTGGCCTCCTGGCCACTCTGCAGGTAGGCGTAGTCGAGAAAGTCCATGGCATGAAACTGGTAGCCGGCGTCGGCCAGGTGCGCCCGCGTAGCCTGGGCCGCCGCGGCCGCCGCGGCCAGGTTGGAATTGATGCAATCCTGCCACAGCCCCAGGCGGATGAAGATGTGCGACGGCATGTGCAGGGCGTGCGAGGAGGCAGGCGCGATCTTGGCATAGGCCCGCGCCGCTTCCAATCCCTCGGCGGCGAGGGGGGGCGTGTCGGTGGCGTGGATCAGATAATGCGCCAGGCCGGGATTGTCCGGGTATTTGTGAAACAGCGGCTGCAGGAGAGCGATGGCCTGCTTGCGATTGGCCATTTCGTTATCGCCTCCCTCGGCCAGGGCCACCAGGGAGAGGGCATAGAAGGCCGCCCCCTCGTCATCGTGGGGGAATTTCTGATGCAGTTGCGCCATGGCCTGGGAATAAGCGCGTTGCCGGTCGCTATGGCTCAACTTGGAACTGTCCTGGTAAAAAGCCGCCGCGGCGGCAATGTAAGAGCGCTCGCGGTCGGTCTGGGCGCCAATCTTCTGCGCCTGTTGCACATCCTGCCAGCCGGCGCGCAGCGTGGCCTCAGTGGGGAAATCCCACAGCTGGTGATATAAGCCCATGGCCTTGCCCCACCAGGCGATGGCGCAGCCCGGGTCCTGCCGGGCCGCCTCGGTGAAGGTTTGTTCCACCTGCTGGTACTGGAAGGAATGCAGAAGGGCAACGCCGTGCACAACCGTCTTCTGCGCTTCCGCAGTGCAGGAAGAAGGGAACTCCACCGTGCCCAGTGAGGCGCCGCCCTGAGTGAGTGTGCCTTTGGCAGACGCGGGCAGCAAATGAGCTACGCCCAGCAAGAACACCATCATCAACCAAGTGAAACGCCGGTTATACCGCATCGCCCCGCCTCCTCGCCGTTCCTGCACGGCTCGCGAGCAGTAATATTAATCTCCTCTGAGGGTTGGGTATAGGGCCGCGACTGCGGGCCTAAAACAGCCGCTGCATGCGGCGAAGGGTGCCAAAGGTTCCAACGTTGGCCAGGGAAAAGGCGAAGCGATACTGGTTTTCGTCGCGCACCAGCCCCAGGGCGAAGCGTTGCAGCTCGAAGGTCAGGCCGCAGCAGTTGAAGTTATAGGTTGCCTGGTAGATGGAGAACTGCAACGCGTTCAGGTTGGCATCCACGCCGGCCATAGCGGCTACGTTAAAGCCGTGGCGGTTGCCATTGCCGTAACGGCCGGTGATGCGCCACTGATTAAATTTAAGGGCGACGGAGAGCGGGTTGGTAGTGGGCAGTTGCAGTCCAGGAGCCTGCAGGAACGCGTGCCCTCCCCCTAGCCCGAACTGTCCGAACGACCAGCCTACCATCGTGGTGCTGGCGTTAATGTGGCCCTTCTGCAGGTCATAATCCAGGTCCCACTCCGCGTCAACGCCGCCGTTCTGGATACGCAAGCGCGAAATTATGGGCGAATAGTTTACCGGCTGGCTGAGAAACGCGATGCCGGTGAAATCCACCGTGCTGGTGAAAACATCGGGCTGGCCGGAAACCAAGGCGCCGCCAAAAGTGGGATTGAAATAGCGCTTCTGCGCCACGCGCCAGGTAATGACTTCGCGGGCTGGCGGCGGTTGGCACTGGTCGGTATCGGCCACTGCAGCAGGGTTGGCCCCTGCAGCTGAAGCCGGCGGGCCCACGCTGTTCTCCGGTGCGGGAAGGGCTGAGTTGCCACTTGCGCCAGAACCGCCAGGCTGACCGGACTGGGCGCTGCCGGGCTGTCCCGATTCCGGATTCGGGGACGATGGCTGGAATTCGCAATCCGGGTCATTGACCTCGGTTTGCTTGGCATAGAGGCGGCTGGTGATGCCATATTCCACCTCGTTGGTGTCGGTAAGCACGTCAGTCGCGTCAAAACGCAGAATATTGCTGAAATTACTCACCCCGGTAACATAGTGGTAGGTGATCACCGGCTCGATGACGTGCTTAAGTTTGCGGCCAAACAGCTTTTTCCCAAAAACACGGGAGAGCGAGGGCGGGCGCAGTTCGAATGTCCCTTCCAGTGCCTTGCGGTTGATAGCGTCGCTGCTGGGCGTACCCACGCCGCCGGGGATGGGATTCAGGCTCTGGGTGTAGGCGGTGTCCTGGAGAGCTATTTCGGGCACGAAATCCCAGCCATGGAACTGCACAGGGAACAAGATGTCAGGACGAAAATTGAAACGGCCTACCTCGGGCGCGGTTCGGAAAAAGCTCGTAGCCCCCCCGGTGGTGCCTGCCGTGGGCTCGTTGCGCGATAAGCCGTCAATTCCCGTATCCAACGACCAGTACAGCGGCGAGTGTCCCAGCGGGCGGTCAAGGCTGGAGAAATTGAAGCTGGGGGTGTGCCGGATGGTGATGACATTGTTGGCGACGGTGTTTTGAAAATCCTGATAGCGCTCGACCAGTCCATTCAGCGAGTAGCCGTTAAAGTTTTTGGAGACAAACGCGTTAGAAATCACTTCGGAATTGATGGCCTGGGTGAAATTGGTGTTGAAGGCGAGGCGGTAAACGTAGGAGCTGAGGTATTCGAAGTTGAGCGCGGCGCGAGTGTCCGCTCCCAGCTTGCTGGCGCCCTTGGCGGCAATGTCCTCGCCACCCTGCTTACAAAGAGTTCCTATCTGCTGAGAGCAGGCTCCGATGCGTCCCTTTTTCAGCTGCAGACCGCGATCGGTGACTCCGGAATAAGTGGCGGCCAAATAAGTGGTTTCGTTCGGGGTGGCGCGGAAAACGCCGTGTTCCGCCCAGCCCCGGCTGGAGAACATCTCGGCCCCGATGGTCGCATCCATACTGCGGTTGATGGCCCAGTAAAAAGAGTCTCCCAGGAGTATTCCCTTGATATTGGAGGTGCCAAAGTTGGGCATCAGGAAGCCGGAATGGCGTCCCAGGTGATCCACCGGATGGGTGGCG